>CADCPK010000544.1 GCA_902803215.1 uncultured Lachnospiraceae bacterium | reverse complement strand
GCAGTTCATTTTCCATCAGAATACAGTCAGCCATACGGGCGAGATGATTTATGCAGCCATCTACGATTATCTTACCGATGAAATGATCCTTGCGGAGAAGAATGGCGACGAGTATGAAACACCGGTCATCGCACTGGATGAGTACGGCATCATCAAGGGCATCACTCTGAAGGGGATGCACTTCGATGAGTATTCCGATATTATCACGCTCGTCGCAGGCCCGGTAAATGAGGAGCTGAAGCTCGCCGCTGAAAAGGCGGCAACGGGCAGCACTTCAACAGACAACAAGGCCGGAAGCAGCACAAAGTCTGCGGAAAGTAAAACAGGGAAAACTGAGAGCGGTAAAGAGTCTGCGGAAAGCAAGGCTACGAAGACCGAGAGCAGCGGCGCGAAGACCGACTCTGCAGAGAGCAAGTCAGAGGGTCCGTCTGCGAAAGCAGGGACATCAAAAGGAAGTGAGACGGCCGGAAGCGGAACTCTTACTGCAAGGGGAAGCGACTATGCTGTTACGCTCGCTTATAGTGCGAAGGCGAAGATTCCGAGTAATGCATCTCTCGAAGTTGCGGAGATCAAAAACGGAACGAGAGCATATAAGAAATATCTTAAACAGGCAAAGGCTGCGATGGGCCTTGATGAGGATCAGGAACTACCGAATGGGCAGGCAAGATTCTTCGATATAAAGATCATGGCTGACGGGAAGGAAGTTCAGCCGGCGGCGAATGTGAATGTCAATATTACTTATGATCAGCCGGCAGTGGAGACAGATCCTCGCACAGGAAAGCAGTTTGATGCCAGTGCAGTTCATTTTGGTAAAAAAGGTGCTGAAGTAGTCGAGGTTGGTGAAGCAGATGCCAATTGTGTGGAGTTTAAGGCAGAGAGTTTCTCTATTTACGGTATCATCTACACTGTAGATTTCACTTATGAAAACTACACATATCACATGGATGGAGGCGGGGTTATCCTTCTTTCAGAGCTTTTTGAAGGTCTGGGGATCCAAATCTCTGTCGAATCTGTTGTATCGATAGAGTTCTCTAATAATTCTGTTATGCGAATCGAGAGTAAAGGTGGAGACTGGCTCCTTACAAGCCTTGCACCATTCCATACGCAGGAAACGTTGAGAGTTATCACAAAAGACGGAGTTGTCCTTGAAATATATTTAACGGACGCAGAGCTTTCGAACGATCTGGAGAAGTTTGTAACGGATGTCAGCTTTACAAAAACCGACGGCAGTACAGTAGCTGAGGAAGGCGGAATGCTGATCGTCAATAACGAAGATTCTTATTTGCTGACTCTGCATTTTGCTGAAAGTGATGCCTATCAGATGATTCCGACAGGGATTTTGGAATATACCTTGCCGGAGGAAATGAATCTTACAAAAAACGAGTCAGGCACTTTTAGTATGAGGATTGGTAACAGGAGCGTCAATGGAAATACTTATACCTATAATGCGTCCACTGGAAAAATAACTGTCCAGTTCAATGCAGAAGATCCGAACTTCAGATATCTTGAACGTTCAACGTCTCTTTGGTTTGATCTCGACTTTGAAGTAAAAGTAAGTACGGGGTCATGGACAATGAAGTTTGGAGACGATGATACGACAGAACTGAATATTAAATCTGAAGAAAAACATAATGTTAAGGCAGAAAAAACAGGTGAATATGATGCGGATCATCACCGTATGGTCTATACAGTAACGATTATTCCCACAAAGGGGACATCCAACGATGTAAGTGTAATGGACGCTGTGTCCGGTACGGCGCTTTCCTACAATAATGACGCTCATATCGTTTCTCCCGCTGGTACAGAATATACGGTGAATTCCGCAACATCCGGCTTTGACTGGACAATAAGTGAGGTTCAGGAAGGGCAGCCTGTTGTCATTCAGTATACAGCTGATGTTATCTATGAAAACATAGCTAAAAGCGGCCAGGCGACCATTGCAGAGACCGGAAATAATGTTATCGTCAGTGCACCCGGCGATGACGATGAAAATGATAATGAGGACAGCCATGATGAGAGCAACATTCCTTTCTCATCTCTG
>CADCPK010000543.1 GCA_902803215.1 uncultured Lachnospiraceae bacterium | reverse complement strand
GTGTCATACCATTTGCCGGACGGGCCAAGGATATCGGATCCGCCGGCATTGACATAGCCACCCATGGCAAGGAGTGCCATCTGCTGCTGGTCACCGCCGGTGTAGTAATCGCCTTCGCCCGCGATGAATGCCTCGGCTGCCTTCGCATCGTCAGCAAACTCTATAAACTTGACATCATCAGCTGTCAGACCTACCTGTGAGATCGCGTCCACGATGAGCGCTTTTCTCTGCGGGATGACACACCATGAAGTGCCCTTGAACTCTTTCAAGCGAGCTTCCTTCGCTGCTGCCTTATCGCCATTGAAGTCTTCTTCCACAAACTTATCCCAATCCTTTACATCTTTTTCGCGTCCCACGAAGAAGAATCCAAGGAAATCACCAAGGAAGCTGAAGTTGACCAGATCCTCCGTTGTCTCCAGACAGGCAATGTGCTCATTGACGCAGCTGGAAGAGATCTCAACATCACCACGGACAAGTGCCTGCGCACCGTTCGCTGTACCGGCGAAGTCTGTCATTTCGAAATTAATGCCGAAGTCTTTTGCAATGCCCCACTGATTTGCGATTTCATAAAGGCAATACATGGAATACGGCGTTTGACCGATCTTTACTGTTGTAATACCCTCGGAATCGGTATTCCCTTCGCTTCCACTCTTTGATCCGCCACAGCCGGACAGACAACCTGCTACCATTGCCACAGCCAGAAGTAACGCTGTCAGTTTTTTCATAATAACCTCCTAAATTTAATCTACGACAACACCTGTTACATCACTGTTACTATTTCACTTCAATGCCATACAGCTTCGCAGCACAACCGAACATGATACTGTCTATCTCATCCTGGGTCAGCAGAGGCCAGCCGCAGCGCTTGTTGATCTCATTCAGCCCATTCTGGACCACGTCGATCCATTTGAGCAGATCCTCTGTCGGATTGGATCCGAAAGCATCATAATCGTAAGCCACATAATCTGTAGCAAACATGATACGATCCAGCACACCGTATTGACGGGCAAGGACCAGATTCCATGCCAGCCATTCGGGGCGCCAGTATGTCATGGCCAGATCCGCGTACATATTCGGATCATTGGTCATGAGAACGAAGAGTTTCTCGGCCCACGGATATCCCAGATGCTCGACAATGATCGTCATATCCGGGAAATCGATCATGACGTCGTTAAGATTCTCCAGGCGGGCGTATTTAATCGGAGCCAGAATGGCCGGTCCCATCTGGGCCGAATGGTGATACTGTACGACGATGCCCTTCTTCTGAGCCAGCTGATAGAAAGGATAGCATGTCTTATCATTGGAATTGTACTGGCCATAAGGCGGTGTCAGCAGCACACCGCGGATACCGTCCTCCTCGATTGACCTTTCGAATTCATCATAGTTTTCCTGATGGAAACGTCCGGCCGCATCGATCGGTTCCAGACTGGCAAAAGGAATATAGAAATCCGGATAGCGCTTGTAAGCCTCCCGCACATAAGCCTCTCCGAAAGTGGAATTCCAGATCCTGCTCATGTCCTGGCCCATACAGACGCATTTGTCAATTCCTGCTGCTTTGTACCAGCTCACCAGCTGATCGAGATCCGTATCTTCCGGGACCCGCATACCCAGGCGGTCATAGGTGGGCTTGTCAAAATTTTCTTTACGAATCAAATGCATGTGTGAATCAATAATCATCTTCTCTCTCCTTTCTACATATCTAATCAAAAGATACGACTGATCACTCGTCTGTCTTCTGTGCCGTCAATCCCTCGAATGTCAGGTTTGCCCGGTCAGTCCAGTAGGTCAGCTTGCGCTGTACGAACTGGATCAATTTATCAAACAGGATCGCCATCACCGCGTAAATAATAACAACGACGATGATTTGCGGAGTGTTCAGATAATTCTGCTGGATGACCATGATATGTCCCAGACCGGTCTGTACACCCATCATTTCGGCTGCAACATCCAGCCCCCAGGCATTGGCCGCGGCAACACGGATCGCACCGATCAGATGCGGTACTATATAGGGAAGCACAACCGTCCTGAAGACATGCTGCTTGTCAGCGCCGAGGTTGAATCCGGCCCTGACATACACGACAGGGATATTTAGGATCGCCTCGTAAGTCTGCACGCCGATGATCGCCATGGTCCCCAACGCTATCAACAGGATCTGCGGCAGCATACCTATGCCGAACCACAGCATGAACAGCGGGATGAACGCAAAGACCGGGATCGGTCTCGTGGCTTCCATAAACGGTCCGACAGTCTTCAGAAAACCGCGACTATAACCCATGGCCATACCCATCAGCAAGCCGGCTGCAACACCAATGAAGAAACCGATCATCGTGATACGCAGCGAAGCCAATATAGCCGTCGGCAGTTGAGGAGCCATCTGTTTGAATGCCTGAACCAGATTCGTCGGACTGGGGAATACGACCTTGCGAACGCCCCATTTGTAGGTG
>CADCPK010000542.1 GCA_902803215.1 uncultured Lachnospiraceae bacterium | reverse complement strand
TGCGCGTTGATAATGTACGCTCTTACTGCTCCGTTAATCAGAAACCGTACATAATAATCCAACTCATTTTGGTTATTGATCCGTTCGCCTTTCCGAAATGTATCAATCCGGGAAATGTTTTCTAAAAGCACAAAGAGTTCCTTATCATTGATGGGAATGATATCCCTCAAGAATTCTTCTTTCTTCATTTTCATCTTTCTTTCTCTTGAATCGAAAATGAGCATCCATAATAATGTCCTGACCAACCAGTTCGAAGATTATGCATTACGTTTGCTCACACAAGGGCATCTCGAAGCATATATCACGTTCTGTGGATACTTTGTCATACGACACAATTATAGGGCACAGCATCCTTCTGTTCATTAACATATGTTAATATCGGCTAATTTTGTTAAAGGTTTTCTCTGAATCGCTGTCTATCCTCCTGCTTTTTCAGTCAAATTGGTTTTGTGCTTTTGTTAAAATCGCACAATACCCCATGGTAAATCACATGTCATATTGTTATGATGTCTATAGCTCATTGTATTATATTGTCAGACCATATTCAAACCGACGGAAAGCACTTACATAATTTATGAAATTCGCCCGTCAGCCCATCATTCGAAAGACTGAAATGACATTTGCTCTGGCCTTATATGCTGGACTGCATCCATGGCTGTCCGGCATGTGTTGACAGAAAAACCTCGAGGTAAAGTCCGCGGCCTTCTCAATGAAAAATCATTTGTGGAACCCTTTCCTCAAAACCGAACTTTGTTTGTCAATGTGTTTTTCTTTTATGGGAATTTTTTCTTATAAAGATGTGAAGATATGTTTTCCTGTTAAAGACTATCGAAGGTATAACGCAATGGAAAATCAGACGCTGAAAGCCAGGCTTCCGCGTACCGTTTTTGATACTGCTCCTGACACAACAACCCGGATCTTGCAGAACACTGTTTTTTGGAAAAGGGGATGGGTCTCCCTACTGTCCTTGACTTTCCTATTGAAACACAAGTATAACATTAACCAGAGGCACAAAACAACAATCTTCTGCAAGGAGATCATCTCATGAATATCAAAACGATTGTCATCAACGAAAAAAGAAATGTTACTCTGACCGCCATGGTACAGGATGTATCCGGCGAATATCGTGGCATTACAGCCCGACCGGCGGTCGTTGTTCTGCCGGGAGGCGGCTATTCCTTCTGCTCCGACAGGGAGGCGGAACCGGTTGCATGGGCCTATCTGAAGGCCGGATATCATGTGTTTATCCTTCGCTATTCCGTCAAGGAGTATGCAGTATGGCCGCAGCCGCTGGAAGATTATGAAGAAGCCATGGAGCTTATTCTTCGTCATGCGGAGGAATGGCATGTTCTTACGGATAAAATTGCAGTGATCGGTTTTTCTGCCGGCGGCCACCTGGCCGGCGCCTGTGCCACGATGGCGAAACACCGCCCGGCCGCTGCCATCCTGGGATACGCAGTCGTAAACGAGGATGTAAAGAGCTGCAGTGAAACCGCCCCGGATATCACAAAGGCGGTAGACAGCTCCACCTGCCCCTGCTTCCTCTTTGCCACCCGCACAGACTCTGTGGTTCCGATCCAGAATACACTGGATATGCTGAACGCATTGAATAAATATCATATTTCATTCGAGACCCATATTTATTCCTATGGGCCGCATGGCTTCTCCACGGCGGATACCTCCATTCAGAGTGTGGATACGCAGATCACGCCGAGAGCCTCCGGCTGGGTAGAGGACAGCATCGGCTGGCTTCGGGAAATTCTGGGAGACTTTTGTTCCACTGGAATGACAAAACCGGTCTGCAAACCGCATATGGATGATGACGCAGAAGCATGGCTTTCTCTTGACTGTACCATCGGAAGACTGTGGGGAAACCCGGAAGGCCTTCGGATTTTAAAGCCTGTCATTGCCGAAATGGAAAAGAAAATCAAACCGTTCTCCCCGGAAATGACCTTCCAGGATATGATGCAAACCCTGTCCAGAATGAAGCTTCGTGATCTGCTCTCCGAGCGCGGAATCTGCACCGATCAGTTTGACGAACTCGATGCACAGCTCGCAAAGGTCCCCAACATCTGAACCACATGTACTGCGAGACAATGGGAGGAGACAGGGGACGGTTCTGTGTCTCCTCCTTTCCTTGTTTCAAATTCTTTTTTCACAGCTCCTGCAGGAGGGGGAGACAGGGGGCGGTTCTTTGTCTCCTGTCTCCCGAACCGTCCTCTGCCTCCCGAACCATCCTCTGTCTCCACGTCCCCTGTCTCCTGCTTATCTTGTCTCTTCTTATTTGACCGCTCAAAATCTTTCCCGAATATGTCTGTAACTAATGTTATTATAGTTTCAGACTATGCTCGAATCGAAGCAAATCTTTTACAATATTTTTGAAATCCGCCTGTTTGACCGGAGTTTAGGGCGGAAATATTGAATATTGATCCGGGAGATCTGTTTCTATGAAGGACATTGATTATGGGAAGATTGGCCAGAGAATCCGTGATATACGCATGTCAAAAGAGTATACGCAGGAGTATCTTTCCTTTCACGCCGGCATTGATCCCAGTCATATCAGCAATATCGAGCATAATAAAACCAAGGTTTCTCTGACCGCGCTGGTAAAGATCTGCAATGCGCTCGACGTGACAGTGGATTACCTTCTGACCGACGTTTACTCCAGTCCGGATACCGCACTCGAAAATCAGCTGCTGGTCGAATTTCGAAAGTGCTCTCCGGATATGAAGGAGCGGATTCTGAAGATTATACAGACGCTGCAGTAGTCTCGAAAGAAAAAGAATATTTCATTGCCGCCGTCATCGGAGTCAGATATAATGAAAGCAGTTATTTGATACATTTTCTTGTATCACAGGAATGAAATCTGATTCTGTTTTCCTGCAAAGGAGGAGCGTGCATATGTCTCAGACAAATGAGGAACTGATCAAGATGAAACTGCTGCATAAAATGGAGGAGGCGATTTATTTTCTGCACAGAGAGGCCGAAATTGCCGATACGCCTGCGCGTGCGGATGAAGTGAATGAACATATCAAAGCGCTTGAAGACATGCTTGCGCAGATACAGGATATGAATTTCTGAGGAATGGAAACTCCATTTCCGAAGCATTCCCGCGTTGATGCCATCGTCATCCTCCGGTCTTTGAATGCAGGATTTGACATTCCGCAGAATACTCGAAAGAATGACGCGTCCGAAATGAAACCGGGGGAGGCTCCAGCCTCCCCCGGTTTCGTCTTTCGCGGTTTTACAGCCGGTTAACAGCTCCTCAGATGCTCATCCCGACTTTTCGTCCGTCTGCAATCGCATTTACGATCTTGCCGATGCTTCCGGCGTCGCCGATGACATGAACTGGTTTTCCAAGTGCTTTCAGCTCTTCGCCCAGCTGACCGACGGAGGCGGATCCCATCGCGACGACAATCGTGTCAACACCCTCGATCGTATGCTTCTGTCCGAACTGCTCATACGTCACAGAATCCGCACCGATATCGGTCACCTTTGCGTTGCACTGAATATCGATCGGTTTGCTCATCAGACGGGTGACCAGATAATCCCGGTTGTAGGTTCCGTCCGTCTTGTCGATATTGTCCATCATTTCGATGATGGACACTTTTTTTGCCAGAACCTCTCGGTAATTGTGGCGCGGCGCGATAAACTCCGCCACTTCGCAGCCGACCGACCCGCCGCCGATTACGACAACATTCATGCCGGTCACACGATTTCCGAAGAGGACATCCCATGCACTCATTACATTCGGATGACCGGCCTCGGTGATGAATTTCGGCATCACAGGCACAGCGCCGGTGGCAACGACGATCTCATCGAAGGAGGCGTCCAGTGTATCCTTCGTCACTTCCGTATTCAGCTCGATCTTCACGCCGC
>CADCPK010000541.1 GCA_902803215.1 uncultured Lachnospiraceae bacterium | reverse complement strand
GAGCTCGCCCGGGAAGAAGATTTGATCCTCCTTTGCGGCCACTACGAGGGTATCGATGAACGGGTGCTCGAGGAAATAGTGACGGACAGCATCTCTATCGGAGATTATGTGTTAACAGGCGGCGAGCTTGCCGCGATGGTGGTTATGGACGCCGTGTCACGAATGGTTCCGGGTGTGCTGGGAAACGAGGATTCGGCCGATACAGAATCGTTCAGTGCCGGCCTTCTGGAGTATCCGCAGTACTCCAGGCCCCAGGTGTGGCACGGGAAAGAAGTGCCCGAGGTTCTGATGTCCGGGCATCATGGAAATGTGGATGCCTGGAGGCGCGAACAATCGATCATCAGGACGGTTTTACGCAGGCCGGATCTGCTGAAAACCGCCGATCTTACCAACAAAGAATGGAATTTTGTACGGCAGCTGAAGAAGAAACTCAAAGAAGAACAGCAGGCCGGAGAGGACGAACAGGAATAGATGAAAACTTCTGATTTTTATTACGATCTTCCGAAGGAACTCATTGCGCAGGACCCGCTGGAAGACCGCAGTTCTTCGAGACTTATGCATCTGTCACTTGCCGACGGAAGCATTGAACACAGACACTTTACAGACATTCTCGACTACCTGAAACCGGGAGATTGTCTGGTGATAAATGACACCAAAGTTATCCCTGCAAGGCTCTACGGGCACAGGGAAAAGTCGGGTGGAGTGGTGGAAATACTGCTCCTCAAACGCATGGCCGGAGACACCTGGGAGTGCCTGGTCAAGCCCGGAAAAAAGGCAAGAACAGGGGAGAGGATCGTCTTCGGAGACGGCATTCTCAAGGGCGAGATCGCCGATGTTCTGGACGACGGAAACCGTCTGATCCATTTCGAATATGACGGTATATTTGAAGAGATTCTGGACAGTCTGGGCGAGATGCCGCTGCCTCCTTACATCACACATAAACTGCAGGATAAGAACCGATATCAGACCGTCTATGCGGTCCATGACGGCTCCGCAGCTGCTCCGACAGCCGGCCTTCATTTTACAAAAGAACTGCTGAAAAAGGTGGAAGAGAGCGGTATTGCTATCGCTCACGTGACTCTTCATGTGGGCCTGGGGACCTTCCGTCCGGTGAAGGTGGATGACGTGGAAAAGCATCAGATGCACTCCGAATTCTACGTGGTAGAGCCCGATCAGGCAGAGATCATCAACCGCACAAAACAGAACGGAGGCCGCGTGATCTCGGTAGGAACGACCAGCTGCAGAACGCTGGAATCCGTGACCGACGAGAGCGGAGTGGTACATGCCGGAAGCGGAAACACAAGCATATTCATCTATCCCGGATACAAATTCAAGGCAATAGACGGTCTGATCACCAACTTTCACCTGCCGGAGTCTACGCTGCTGATGCTGGTAAGCGCGCTGGCGGGCAAAGAGAATATCATGCGGGCGTATGAGGAGGCGGTGAAGGAGAGGTATCGGTTCTTCTCGTTCGGGGATGCGATGATCATACTGTAATGTCAATGATTATCTTTATGAATGAGTACAAAGACCGGACAGGGGACGGTTCTCTGTCCTGCGATTTTTTCAAGACAGAGAACCGTCCCCTGTCTTTTTATGAAGGCAATCTGTTCAAGCCATGGGCAACCTGCAACAGGGCTGCAATTGTCACCTTCCTCTGGAGATATGCAGGCAAGCCGACTCCGTCATCAATGGCATCCTTTAAAGATATGACCGGTAATCTCGATTTCGACAAAGCGATTTCATGGGCAGCAGAGAAGGGTATAACCACCGGTTACGATGACAACACATTCCGTCCATGGAATCAGTGCCTGCGGTTGGCAATCGTTTCCTTCCTTTACAGATACGCACATCTGTAATCTAAAGTTTGGGTAATTCCCTTTTTACATGACAGAATAATTTTAATTGGAAAAACGCTTCGGGGTATGCCCGAAGCGTTTTTTATAGATAGGAACTTTATTCCCCGACGACATCGTAGTTTCTTTTTACACGCCGAAATCTGACAGCTCGCTCCGGTGTTGTTTCAGGGCTGTCTTCATCATAAACAATCGGGCTCTTTCTCGCCTCTTCCAATTGCCTTAATTCTTCTTCCGTAAATTCAAAATCCATCTTTGGAATTTCTTCAATGATAATTGCCATAATATACACCCCTTTCAAAATTATTGGCCGATCTTACAGAAATAAGTCTCGTTACCGCTACATTCTTTCCATCCTGCGTTATGGTGAATCTCTCAGTATATACAACAAAAAGAAGATCTTCCCTGCCGGATAGTACGGTCTTGCAATTAATGATACTTTATTCACAGGGTATCCGATTACATTGTATCGCTGCTCCGATTCACTGTGTTCCCTGTCATCTAATTCCACACGGTAATCGTCAAAAAATACTCTCGCACCGAGTTTCAGGGAGAGCTTATGTTTTTTTATGTTTTTGACATTTTTATCCTCATCGTATTCGAATAACATTCCACCTAAAGAAAACAAAACGTGATGCCTATCGTAATTCTCGTACAAATCTGCCATCGCTTTTTATCCTTTCTTTTCACTTGTTATTTTAACACATATCGGGGTTGAATTCCAACTGTTTATAGTGTAACGCAACAGGGAGAATTAATCCATGGGAGCTTTTGTCGAATCATTAATCTTTACACATTCGAGAAAGTGACGCAAAAAATCGATAAAGTATGCTTTTTTATGCTCGATTATGGTAAGATAAAGAGAAAAAAACGGAGGAAGAGTATGAGGATGGCTGCACCGTCGCCTACGATGGCGGGAGAGCTTGTTGCAGAAGATGAGTCTGATTCGGTCAGTGCGACATCCGGAAAATTTGCAGGGGTGGAGAAATAATGAAAAGATTACGAATAATACTGTTGGCTGTCATATTATTGCTTCCGCAGACTGTTTTTGCAGAGCAGGAGGAAGCAACGGCAATGATCGGTGCGCCGAAGAAGGAAGAACTGCATGGTGTCTGGCTCAGCTTTAACGATTATACCAAGCTGGGGCTGAATATTGCAGAGGGGGAGGAAGGCTACCGGGAGGCGGCCGAAACATTCCTGTCGGATATGGACAGCTGCGGGATCAATGCGGTTTTTCTGCATGAAAGGGCCTTTGACGATGCGTTCTGGAAAAGCCCGACCTTCCATGCTTCGCGCTATGTCGGCGGGGACGAGACTTTGACGGCGGCAGAGGCTTATCCTTTCGACCCGGCGGGCGTCTTTTTGGAGGAGGCTCACGAGAGAGGGATCGCCGTTCATGCATGGCTGAATCCTTACAGGGTCACACAGGCTTATTATTATGATCCTGCGGAGGATGAGACCATAGAAAGGCTCCTTACGGCAGTGAGAGAGCTGATGGAATTTGATTACAACGGAGAAAAATTTGACGGGATTCATCTCGATGATTATTTTTACCATGCATCCTCGGGCTATCTGTCGGTGTCGGATCCGAAGCACGCGCATCAGGTGACTGCATCTGCAGAGGAAAAAAGGGCAAATGTAAATCGTATGGTAGAGAGAGTCTACGATACGGTCCATGAATATGGAAGGCTTTTTGGCATCAGCCCTGCAGGAAATTATGACAATGATATGAATGGCGGTGCCGACATCGATACCTGGCTGTCGGAAGAGGGATACATTGATTATCTGATCCCCCAGATATACTGGACGAATCGCTATGGTTCTGACGGAAGTGTCTCCAAGTTTTCCGATACGTTGGCATTGTTTTTGGATAAACGGATAAATAATGCCAAAATTTATGCAGGCCTTGCCCTGTACCGTTCCGGAAGCGATAACAGCTCTGATGTTGGGTGGATGCAGGGGAGCACGAATATACGCGATCAGGTACTGGAAGCCGAGGAGATGGGATGCGATGGATACGTGTTCTATACGGCTTCATCCTTCTATGAGCCGGTGATTGCAGAAGAACTCAATAATTTCCTGTCCGGAGCCGGAGAGATCTGGTGAATGCCGGGACATGAGAGCAGTTTGAGACTGCTGAAAAAACGAGTCACCCGGGGATCTGAGAAACGTCCCCATTGCCCCCCATGCCGGAAGCGGAAACACAAGCATCTTCATCTATCCCGGATACAAATTCAAGGCGATAGACGGCCTGATCACCAACTTCCATCTGCCCGAGTCTACGCTGCTGATGCTGGTGAGCACGCTGGCGGGCAAAGAGAACATCATGCGGGCGTATGAGGAGGCGGTGAAGGAGAGATATCGGTTCTTCTCGTTTGGAGATGCGATGATCATTTTGTAAGGTTGATCATTATCTTTCATAATGAGTCCAAAGACTGATCATTTTAACAACTTTTTCTTCTTCCATGACCTGGTAAACCAAGCGGTGCTGAATATTGATCCTTCTGGAATAAAGTCCCTGAAGATCACCGACAAGTTTTTCATAAGGTGGAGGGGTCTGATAAGGATCCTTACGAATAACATCTATGAGGGCTTTGGCTTTAGCATCCAGATGTGCTGCCTTTAATTTGGGAATATCTTTGGCGGCTGTTTTAGTATAAACGATCTGATACACTTACCAGCCCACCTCCTCTTCTGATATTGTTTCAGATAAAGGAGTTTTAAGTCCCTCGATTAGTTTTTCCTTCATTCCGGGAACTGAAGTAAGGTATAAAGTCTCCAACATACCAAGATATTCTTCCTCACTGATCATCACAGCATTGCCATCTTTTGTGGTAATGTTGACAGGCTCATTAAAGCGAACAGTGTTTTCTACTATTGAGTATATGTTCTTCCTGAAATTGGTAATTGTTGTGGTGGTCATATATCACACCTCCTTTGCGTACATTATAGCGTACGCAAAGAATAATGTCAATAGAAGGAACATGAAAGGAGTCTAATTTTGAAAGGACAAATCTATGATATGAAAGACTTTACGACAGCGAAGGAGAAAGAACGCGCAATTCTTTTATGCGAAAGACTGAATTCGCTGTCTTTGACATTGAAGGAGAAACGTCCCCATTGGCCCACTGTCCGAAAATTCAATGACAAAATTGGTATCCGCAGTGTACAGCCTTAACAAAATGGTAAAATAGAAGCATAATTCCCAATTAGCTGCACCATTTTCGGCATGCAGTACAGGGTGACTCTATCAAGAAAGAGAGGGAAAAAGATATGAAAAGGATTTGGACTGCTCTATTTACCTTGGTTCTGTCGATAGCTTCCTGTTTATGTGTCTCAGCCGGCACCTTTGACGGATATTGGGACTTCCTTCAGTCGGATGGAACATATGCATACGCTTTCCCACGTATACTCGTTTCGATGGACGAATACTGGTATCAGCACACAAGAGTAATCGAGGGCGAGGGTGGTATGACGGCATCCTTCTACCACAGAGGAAGTTTTGACGCTTATGGGGAAGAAGGTGTGGCAGGAGGACTGCTGTTTACCCTGGGGGCTTCTGTCAATACCGATTTTCAGGATCTTCCGAGCTTTAAATATCTTGGCTTCGACGAGGAAGAAGCCATGAACTATTATGCGATCCTTCCAACGGACTATCAGGCTTATATGGGCGACGAGGAGATTCGGGCGGAGTATGACCTGCTATGGAGCGGTGTAGAGGAAGTGCTGGATAATGTTCTGATCAAGGGCAGTGAGAAGTACAACGACATGCGTGAACCTTCAAACACCGGGTCGACTGACAGCACGCCCACAGGCCCCGTGGTATCGGGAGACTATGAGTATTCGATCAACACGGATAAAGAGACGGTAACCTTACTGAACTATTCGGGAGATGATGAGAATATAGAAATCCCATCCGAGATCGACGGATATCCGGTCTCCCGGATCGGAGCGGAAGCTTTCAGATACAGAACAATGAAAAGCCTGACAGTTCCGGAAAGTGTTGTCTGCATCGACAAGCAGGCTTTTGAGTACGGCACTATCACGGATTCTGTTCAGCTTCCTCAGAATATCACGATCATGGATGATGCATTCAGCTATGCAAAGCTGCCTTCAGAGCTGACCATTCCTGCCGGAGCAGTTGTGGAAAGATGCGCCTTCAGTTACTGTGAAGTATTGGAAAACGTGTTCATCGAGCAGAATGCCAACATCAAAGGCCGTGGCTTTGGTTACTGTTACGTTCTTTCCCGCGTGGTCTGCGCAGAGGGTACAAAGCTGGAAACAAGCGCGTTTGAATACTGCAGAGACCTTAAAGAAGCAGTGCTCTGCGGCAATGTGGAAATGGAAGAGGAAGCGTTCAGCTACTGCGACAACATGACAGTGACAAGAGCAGAAGCAGACGAGTTTGAAGAGAAAAAACAATCTGAGGATGTGACGGCAGATGATTCGAGAGAAGGCGCGGAACCTTTTGCGCTCGAAATCATCGACAGCCCTGCAGAACAAAGAGGTGTGACCGTTACGCTGAGCGAGGCCAAAGCGCAAAGAGACGATATCGGTTATTCCTATTCATTCAGCGGTACCATTGAAAATAATTCGGATGAAGGAATTATGGAAGTAATCTACTCATTTGCACTGTACGATGAAGCCGGAGAGAAATATCGCTCCTTCAACATCGTCTATGATGGAGAAGACACCTCCATTGCTCCCGGCACAAAAATTGATTTTTCTCATGAGGATATCAGGTGGGGACTGCAGTCGGTTCCGGCATCGGTATCGATCGGTATTTATTCTGTAAAGACAGATACCGAACTTAAGCCCGCGCATGTTCCGAAACCGGGCGATTATCTCTATCAGACACTTGATGATGAAAAGCTGGCGAACATTAAAAACGAGCCTCCCGTAAAGCTTGCCTTTCACGTAGATCATGGCGGATTCGGGCGCACGGCGGTCTTCACAGAAGGCGAAGGGCTTGATCGGGCGGTAGAACTGTTCTGCGAAATCAAGATCGCGGGAGAATCCGGAGAATTTGTCACAGACAATTACAATTGGATCAGCATCACCTGGGCAGACGGCACCACGTCGGGCATCGGTCTGAACCTGAATAACCTTGAATACTCTGTGCACTCCACGTTCCATACGTATTCTCTGGAAAATCTGTATGAGTTCCGGGCGTATGCAGACGAGTACCTGGTGGACGATTGATCTGAATGGTACTCAAAAAGGTACCCGGTACCGTGAACAAAATATGATAAGTATCATGAACAAGGCTTCTTCTTTTCCTGTCCCGAATTATGGCGAAAAAAATGATCCCGGGTTAAACCGGAAGTACAAAATTACATTTTGATGTGTTATACTGTATTTATGATTCAACACCGAAAGGTGATAACGGCCATATAAAATGAGGGAATCCCGGAAAGGAGAGTGTTCTGATGAATGCACAAAATGCATTTCCGGTCATTGACCTGGCTGAG
>CADCPK010000540.1 GCA_902803215.1 uncultured Lachnospiraceae bacterium | reverse complement strand
GCAGATACCCGTAAAGTAGGTCTTGGCCACGGAAATCTTGGAAAAATGCTTCTGGAAGAAGAGACCGAGTGCTTCTGCTTCCTGGCAGGCCAGGAGTCCTTCGCGGCAGCAGAAGGCGCCATCGGTATCGCAGAGAAGGCAAACAAAGTCCGCCAGAAACCTCTCCGGGTCATCCTGAACGGTCTTGGAAAAGACGCTGCGCAGATCATCTCCCGTATCAACGGCTTTACTTTTGTAGAGACCGAGTATGATCCGTACACAAACGAAGTAAAAGAGATCTCCCGCAAATCCTACTCCGAAGGACTTCGCGCAAAAGTTAACTGCTACGGCGCCAACAGCGTTCCGGAAGGTGTTGCGATCATGTGGAAAGAGGGCGTAGACGTTTCCATCACCGGTAACTCCACCAACCCGACCAGATTCCAGCATCCGGTAGCCGGCACATACAAGAAAGAGTGCAACGAGAAAGGCAAGAAATACTTCTCCGTAGCATCCGGCGGCGGCACAGGCCGTACACTGCATCCGGATAACATGGCTGCAGGCCCGGCTTCCTATGGTATGACCGATACTCTCGGCCGTATGCATTCCGACGCACAGTTCGCAGGCTCCTCCTCAGTTCCCGCTCACGTAGAGATGATGGGACTTATCGGCGCCGGCAACAACCCGATGGTCGGTATGACCGTTGCAGTTGCCGTTTCCGTACAGGAAGCTGCTGACGCAGGAAAATTCTGATTTTAACGGCAAGTAGCGAAGCGGATTGCCGGTTACCTTTGACCTGACGGCCCGCGGAGCGGACAGTCAGTTAGCGGCAAGTAGCGTAGCGAATTGCCGGTTTCCTATGTATTACAGGGGCAGAGGCGTTAGTCTCTGCCCTTGTTTATTGCCTTCCCGGATTTCGGTGAGGATTGCTTCTTGATAAAGAACCGCAACAAATATATAATATCATTATGTTATCCTTTAGACAGACAGTCACATATAAAGGAGAGGAGCCATGTCGAGAATAAAAATCACAGCAATCAGGTGTTCCGCCTGCGGGGCCGATCTGCAGCCGGAAGAGAATAAAAATCTGATGTTCTGTCCCTACTGCGGTACAAGGCTTGCCGTGGAAGACGACGACATTGAGGTCACAAACCGGATCGTTGATGAAGCCAGACTGAAAGAAGCAGAGATTCGTCTGAAAGAACTGGAATATGCACACGAACGTGAACTGCGCGAAGAAGAGCTGCATGAAAAGCAGAAAAAGACGCACATGATCTATGCCGGCGTGTATCTTCTGGTATGCTTTTTTTCTTTTATTGCGTTTCGGGAGGAGTTTGGCGGAGTTGTCATAATAGGCGCGATCGTACTCGGTATTCTTCTGACTTCGGACAAACGTTCCGGAAAGAAAGAATTCAATGCGTCCGGGTCAGAGAAGAGCCGTCCGGTCGCGTTTCTGCTGTGTTTCTTCCTGGGTATATTCGGTGCGCATTACTTTTATGTCGGCAAGATAGGAATGGGGATCCTCTATCTGTTTACTTTTGGGTTGTTAGGCTTTGGCTGGCTTGTG
This sequence comes from uncultured Lachnospiraceae bacterium, assembly GCA_902803215.1. Taxonomy (GTDB): domain Bacteria; phylum Bacillota; class Clostridia; order Lachnospirales; family Lachnospiraceae; genus Blautia_A. The sequence goes on along the minus strand of CADCPK010000540.1, from coordinate 1,795 downwards.
GATGTGATCAGGATCGCTGTGGGCACATTCAGAGACAAGAACGGCTGCTTACTGAATTAAAAATATGATAAAAAATAATCAGATCTACATCGTTCATGGTACGGATTACAAACAGATGGCGGTTTCGCTTGCCGAAGAGTGCTGTCTGGATGAGCTTATCCCTTCGAAGGATACCCGGGTGGGGATCAAACCGAATCTGGTCTCGGCCTCCGAGGCTTCGTTCGGCGCCACTACGCATCCTGAGGTGGTCGCCGGAATAATCGAATATCTGCAAGGCAGAGGGTTTCGAAATATCGTCATGCTCGAAGGGTCGTGGGTCGGAGAACGCACGGCAGATTCCGTAAAGGTGTGCGGGTATGACGAGCTGAGCCGCAAATACGGCGTTCCTTTTATCGATACGCAAAAGGAGAAGGGCATCCTCACAGACTGCAGCGGGATGAAGATACCGATCTGCAAAGCTGCGCTGGATGTCGAATTTCTCATCAATGTGCCTGTACTTAAGGGGCATTGCCAGACAAAGATCACCTGTGCACTGAAGAATATGAAGGGCCTGATCCCGAACAAAGAAAAGCGGCATTTTCACGCGATGGGACTGCATAAGCCGATCGCTCACCTGAATGCGGGGATACGTCAGCATTTTATCCTTGTCGACAATATCTGCGGAGATCCCGACTTTGAGGACGGAGGAAATCCGCTGGTCATGAACCGCCTGCTGGGGGCGGTGGACCCGGTGCTGGTCGATGCCTATGTATGCCGTCTGATGCATTACCATACGTCCGATGTACCGTACATCGGGCTCGCGGAAGCGCTTGGTGTGGGCAGCGCCGATCTTTCGGCGGCGGATATCCGCACTTTGGACGGACAGAGCGATGAGTATATGCCCTATTCGCGGAAAGTCGTGGAAGTCTGCGACCATGTGCAAGAGGTGGATTCTTGCAGTGCCTGCTACGGCTATCTCATTCCTGCGCTCAGCCGTCTGAAGGAGGAAGGGCTTCTCGAAGGATTTGACACGACGATCTGCATAGGTCAGGGGTTCAGAGGAAAGCAGGGAGAGCTGGGCATAGGCCATTGTACCCACGGATTCCGCCGGCATCTGGAGGGCTGTCCTCCTCTCGAAACGGATATCTATGAGTTTTTGAAGAGTTATATAGAAGAAGTCCGCAATTGACGGCGGATGTGTTTGGAGTAATCAAAAGTATGGTCATTCAGTTTATTCTGATCTACATATGGATGGGAATAGTGCCCGCTTTTGCAGGCGTGTGTTTTTTGCGGAAGAAAGAAGAAGGGGTGTCTGTCATACAGGCGCTGATCTGCGGTTATGCGTATATGTTTGCGCTGGCCGAGGTTTTGTGTCTGCTGATGATGTGCCTTAAGACATCGCTGCATCTTCTTGCCATAGTATTCGGCGCGGTGATGGCTGCCACGGCTGCAGTCGGAGCCTTCAGGTTTGCCGCTTCCTTAAAACACCGGCCCGTGAAGAAAAAGCATGAGCTAAAAGATTATCTGTTTTTGGCGGCCGCGGTCATCATTGTGGCGGCGATCTCGGTGTACGTATCGGTGAATATCCATTACGATGCCGATGATGCATTCTATGTTGCCATGGCGGTGACGGAACGGTATTCGGATACTGTCTACAGCGTCAATCCATATACGGGGCTGGAATATACGGTGATTCCCATAAGATACGTCCTTTCGCAGTATCCGACCCTGCTGGCTGTCTTTTCTGTGCTTTGCGGCGGGATCGATCCCGCGGTCCTCGCGCATGCGGGTTATCCGCTTGTCCTTATTCCGCTGG
>CADCPK010000539.1 GCA_902803215.1 uncultured Lachnospiraceae bacterium | reverse complement strand
CTTCGCGGCATCCCTCTGTGCCTTACTCATCTTTGCGTATTCCTCAGCCGACTCGGTGGTTCGAATCGTGACTTTCAGTCTTTCCTTCAGATCCGCATATTTGATCGTCTTGTTTACCCATTTCTTCGCCTGACGGTTATTTCCGTAGGCAATCGCTAAATCCCGCATTATCTGAACCTCCCTATCATCGGCATCTCTCCGTGTTCAAATCTTGCCTGCCGCGCAATTCGATATGCTCTCTCTGTTGCACGCTTATTCATCTCACACAGATAGGAAGAATCATCACCGAAGAGTTCGAATTTCCCCTGATGATTAATCCCGGGATGCGCTGCAAAGTAGTCGCCGTCGATCGTTTCGAAGTTAAACTTGGTAGGCCAGTTGTGTCCGGTGACAGCATATGCCTCATCCTCGACAAACTCTTCGATCTCTCGCATCGTCTCCCCACACGGGATATTTCCAACAATAAGGGTAGCCGTGCGAGATTTGCCGATAGTCCCGTCATCGGGCATTCCGAGTTCTACAAAACGTCTGATCTTCAACGCGTCAATTTCTGTCATCTGACCTTTTACTTCAACAAACAGATCTCCGGCATCCCTGCCGACAACACCGTGAAGCAGAAAATCAGGCAGATAGTAAAGGCCTCCGCCCAGGTCATAACCTTCCGGCTCATACTCCCAAGCGACCCCGCATGCATCAAAGAACACTGCCCATCTTGCTTCCAGCCTGGACCGGAAGAGGTACCCTTTATATTTCGTCTGAATTGCCTTCAGCTCTCTCATATCTGTTCCACCTCCTTGCATGCGCTGTTGAAATACCGGATCGTCTGTCTACGCTTCTTCGCCACTTCGATCTCCGTGTTCATTCCCTCAGAGATGCTGTCTCCGAAGACCCAGAGCTCCTTGCACTTTCCGAGCAGGATTACATCCATGAAAATGGCGAGCTCTCTTTCAGCCGGATCATCTTCATGGACAAATTGCGGAAACAAAAGATGCGGTGCCAGCGGGATTTGTCCCTGCTCCAGCGCGAATCGGCAATACTGCCTGGCCTTTTCTGTGTTTTCAGTTACATCGCCGGAATACGCGCTGCAGACATACACAAGCGGTCGGTATTTCCGGTCTTGGTTTTTGATATCCTTCGTCATATCAAACAGCCTCCTTATAAGAAATTGCCGAGGTCACCCTCTATGGGGTAGCCTCGGCAGCTGCTTAAATCTGTCGTTCTTTGTAATTTTCTCTGAGTTTCTTTTCGGCCCGCTTCAGCTTTTGACTGATGTTGTTTTCGTCAGCGCCAATCCTGGCTGCATATTCCCGAATCGGCTCTCCATCCAGCCGAACCGCAATAAAGGCGTCCGCCCACTCCGGTTTTCGCGCCAGGACTTTACGGACCCAGGCGCAGAGGTCCTGGTACTCGAAGTTGTGCTCATGCATCTCTATGTCGTTGGTGGTCAGGAGATAGTCCATGATGTCGAATGCGGTATCATCCGGATCTCCCTGGATGTACCCACGCCGGCCATCCATCCGTTTACGTTTCGGTGTCGGATCAATGTGACGCGTCTCCCGATGCCAGACATTGTATTCCGGCTTGTTGAGCTGCTCGTCAAAAGCGTCTTGAATTCGACGTTCTCGTTCTTCCTGAGGAAGCCCTTCACCGTCAAGGGACAGGCTAACCCAGAGTTGATCGGTTGCTGCGGAGTCCAGTTCAATAAACTGATACTCGTTCTCATAACGAATCCTTAGTTTCATGCTTTCCGCCTTTCCCGACCGGACTTGGACGGGAAAGGCAGAAAGACGAGATATTGCTCTTTTCAGAGATATCCCCGGTCAGAATGGCGCACGAAATCGAGGGTACCTCTATCACTTCTTCACTACTGACTCTACGGTCAGTGATGAATAAGCAATATGTCGTATCCTGCCTTCGGACGTCACTCCGGCCGATATGAATTTGTATTTGAGTGTCGAGCACTCAGATAAAAGTATTGATAAATGCCCTTATCTCAGAGCTCGACATTTTTCCTTGTATCAAGTGTAGATGTCGTGCTAAGATATATTCAAATATTGAATAAACATCTCATTTCTGAATTTCTATTCAAGAAAGGAATTCTAATTATGTCGTTTTGCAATAATGATATTCTGATTCAGAATATCCTATCCTTAATGAAAGCCAACAATATCACCCAGGAGAAGCTGGCAAGCATCCTCGGTATGTCTCAGCCCAATGTAAGTAAGGCTCTCAGCCTGAAAGATAAGAAGTGCTTTACTCTTGATCAGGTAGTCGGGATCGCTAACCACTTCGGTGTATCCATTGACTTTCTTGTCGGAAACAAAAGCGCTAAGTCTCAGGAAACCGGTCCCCGTGCGGTTGCGGATTTTCTTGCCAAAATCATCGAAAGTCATGATGCTAAGTACACAACTATCGAGATGGAGGAGTCAGTATTTGAGCCCAAAGAGATCTACAATGTGTTCGAAGGATATATGACTGACACGGCATCAGAAGAGAAACGAAAAATCACATATCCAGCCATATACTTCCCTGACTATTGGTCTCCGCGTGAACAAGCCGGCTCAGATTACGAGGCATTTGAAGAACTGTATGCAGAAGCCAGTCAAGCTGGTAATGACTCAAGGATGAAGCCTGTAAATGATTTCCTTCGTAAGTTCATCCAGATCTTTGAGGTCTATGACAAGAAGGGAGTAGATGAGGAAGCGTATCGTACCGTCGTTGATAACTACCTCAGCAAGCTCCGGGAGCGGTAATTATCCGTCCGCGTCAATCAGCATCAAATCGCCAAAAATCTGGTCGTAATAAGCGGAACTCAGATCGTCGAAACAGGTGGAGTCGTAGCGTGCAAATACTGATGCCACCACATCCGATCCGTAAGTCTCCGCCACTTTTTCAGCCAGATTTTCGATATTAATTTCCCAGTCAAATTTCGTCATAACTCGCATTCCTCTCTGTTAAAAATCCAGTGAAATCTTTCATTATGGCGATTTTAACCGTTATTCTTTATGCCTTCGCGGAACTGCCAGTTCCGGTTTTGAGCACGAAAAAAGGCCCTGCAGTCGCGTCTTGTTTGACGCTGACCGCAGGGCCTGCTACACACCGTATTCTCTTTCGTTTTCGAGCGGAACTGCCAGTTCCGGTTTTTATAAAATCTCTTAAAAATATTTTTTTATGTTTCAAATGCCGGTATAGCATCAACACCAACATCCTCTATTTTATCCTCCACACCCCATGGCTTATACCCTCGGGCTTTCAATTTTTTATTGATATAGCTGAGCGGTTCCATATAGTGCTTTTCAATAAGTGTCCGATAATACATTCCCTCTTTGTTAAGCGGATAACCTCCACCTTTCCTGACAAAGTCGTCACTTAGGTACGGGTGTAGATGCATCGCGATACATAAAGCGTATGTGGTATCACGACCAACATTCTCATCACCTTTCCGAAGAGCTCTGATATGCCTTTCAGAAAAACCGGTACGAAAATGCATCTCCTCATTTGTCAGATTTTTTT
>CADCPK010000538.1 GCA_902803215.1 uncultured Lachnospiraceae bacterium | reverse complement strand
CTTTTTCGGCAATCCCATCGCGGGACCATTCGTGCTGGGCATCTCTTCAGGCGCGAAAATGGTCGTCGCGCTGACGATGATCTTTTTTCCACAGCCGTACGGGTGCGGTATCTTCATTGGTGAATTGCTTGAGCGTTGAAGACGCATAGTATCGATCATGTTAAGAGCGTACTCACCAGGGTTATATCAGAGACCCCCAACGTCCTTCCAAAGCCTGCGCCGATCGTTAAGCTCGTCGAGTGCGGCGATAGCAGTCTTACTTACATGATACGGGTATGGTGCAATTCGTCTGATTATTGGGATGTCAACTGGGAATTGCTGGAAAAGGGGAAGCGCGCACTTGACATGGCAGGAATAGAGATACCGTATCCTCAGGTAGATGTACACATGAAATAGGAAGAAAACCTTTCAGTCGTTGTAAGGCAGTTGGAGATGGTTGGGAGGTGGAGGAATTGCCAGATCGCATCATTTTTCATGCGGACTGCAACAATTTCTATGCCTCCTGTGAATGCCTGGAACGACCGGAATTGAAGGACGTTCCCATGGCCGTGGCTGGTGACCCTGAGAATCGCGTAGGCGTAGTCGTAGCGAAGAATGAGCTTGCGAAGAAATATGGTGTTAAGACGACGGATACCGTCTACCAGGCGAAGAAGAAATGTCCGGGCATCGTGTTCGTTCCGCCACGTCACCACTTCTACAGCGAAGTCTCCCGCCGCGTCAACTCGATCTATCTGGACTATACCGACAACGTGGAGCCTGCATCAATCGACGAGTCATACCTTGATATGACGGAAGCTTCCGTTTTTCTCAAGGCATCTCCACAGGAGTTGGCGGATGAACTGCGGAAACGTGTGCGGGAGGAGATCGGGATCACGATCAGTGTGGGCGTCTCTTACTGCAAGATCTTTGCCAAGATGGGGAGTGACTATAAGAAGCCGGATGCCACCACGATCATTACACGGGAGAACTATAAGGATATCTTGTGGCCGCTGCCGGTATCAGAGTTGTTCATGGCCGGCAAGTCCGCTGCAAAGACGATGGAGCGGAAGGAGATACGGACGATCGGCGACCTAGCCAGGCAGAAGCCGGAGACCCTCCGTGAACTGCTGGGCAAGCATGGCGACATGCTATGGCGGTATGCCAACGGCATCGATGACGAACCTGTCCACAAGTACGGCGATGAGCGCGAGATCAAGTCCGTGAGCCGCGGGCGCACCTTCAAGCGGGATCTGGTGACGGAAGCCGAGGTTAGAACTGGACTGAGTGTTCTGGTGGACGAGGTAGCGCGCACGCTGCGCCGGCACAATCTGAAGGGCGAAGTCGTGAACGTGCAGATCCGACGACCCGATATGACCGTCATCTCCCGCCAGACGTCACTCGGGCATTATACTTTCCTCCAGCGTGAAATCCAGGAGGAGGCATTTACCCTGGTGCGGAAGCATTGGAACATCGGTCCAACACAGCCGATCCGGGCACTGACCGTAGGCGTGACAAAGTTATGTCCCGCCGATCAGGTCGTGGAGCAGATGAGTCTGTTTGACCTGGGAGAAGGCAAGGCAAAGCGCGAAAAACAGGAGAAGCTGGAAGCCCTTGTAGACGCATTGCGCGACAAGCATGGCGAGTGTAGTATTACCCTTGGCTATCAGGAAAATAAAGAAATTGGCGTGGAGCGCGGAGAGGGAAGACGTTGAATCCTATACCGTCGTTTTGTCTGCCTCCTGAAGAGTTACGCTGCTCCGGGGAATGTTTCCACAAGCGCAACCGCCCTATGTGATAAAAGACAAAGGAGGCTGCATCCATGAAGCGTTTCGTATTATTTCCATCCTTTGTCTGAATTCTAACCGTACAGGAGTGTGAAGGACATGAAATACACCGGAAAATACAGGAAGCTTGCTGATCAGTTTCGGTCAGACGGGTGTGACGAGGCATTGGCCGAGCGCTTCATCCGTGAAGAGATAGAGCGGGATGGATATGAGAAAAAGAGCGGACTGACCGATTTAGCCGCATACCGGGAATGGCAGTCGTGGCCGGAAGAGCGTCGCCAACTATACCTTGGCAATGCCTTCTGTTCAAAGTGCTCCGTCACATCCTTTGCGCCGGGGTATACGATACGGAAGGACCGATTTGGCCTAATCGTTGAAGGAAAATGCGCTGTTTGTGGTTCCAGAATTGCGAGATGCTGTGATTGATATTCTCATTGAAATCTGCTATCATGGGCTTTAGGCTACGGAGGGTAGGGGCAATGAAACGACTAATTGCAATTTTACTGGCACTGCTTGCAGCCGGCTGTCCAGTATTGGGTGAGTCATCTCAATCCGCTACTCTTTTCTTTTCCTCTTTCGCGGGTGGAGGGTTTGAATATACCGTTGAGATTGATGATCCATCCATCGTAAGCTGCGAGACAAAGTACGAATATGAGGAACAGGACGAGCCGATCGATGGAGCAAGCTTTGATTTCTTGGCTACATTTAAAGGCCTGAAGCCCGGCAGTACCAGAGCCACGGTTTATGGCAGATCACCGATTATGGAGAATGAAGACAATGTCTATACAGTCACTGTGGATGATGCGCTCAATGTCACCCTGACGCCTGTACGGACGATAAATTCATTCTACGTTTTCCGCATGATAGAGGGCGGTGTTGCCACATATACGATCACCATGGATGAGGGCGGATACCATGTGTCCGTCGATGAGGGCCCGGAGCAGCCGATCAGCTCAGATGTGATTGATGAGCTCATGAACGTGATTGGCACTTATGATGTGGCAGCGTGGGACGGCTTCAAAGAATCAGATTACAGCGTTGAAGACGGCGAAAACTTCCGGTTGGAAATCAGGTTTACCGACGGCACAGGTATAGTGGCCAGCGGCGACAATGCTTTCCCTGACAATTACTCGGATGCGATGGAGGTAATGTGGCGCATACTAGCCTGGAATGCTAGGGATGAGAATGAACAATAGTGTTGTTTTCATAAATGCGCAATCCAAATCAACAAATATCAGTATAGGATTCAATACAATATTCCAATACAAAGGAATATTTTCTGATAATTCGGATTATCCTCTGAATATTATGATAATCGCATGGACGAAAGGAAAAAACGCTTGTATTTGAAAAAAAACTTGAGGTATAATCCTACCAGAACTATGGGGAGGTGATCACTCATGGCGAAATACAGGCGCACGCCGAGGCGCGTCCATCTGAGCATGCGGCTGTTTGCTACCTATTCCATTGTCCTGCTGCTTTGCCTGTTTGTCGCGGTGTTGATATTCATTACCTTCTCTTCCAGGATATATATTGAAGAAACGAGGGAGACCGGCCGGCGCGACTTGCAACTGGTTACGTCAAATCTCAATGCTGCACTTGGGCAGTTCTCAAACACGGCCCTGGTCATTACCTCGGACGCCCGAGTGATTGCTGCGGCAAAAAACTATCCCCAGGCGCCGCAGACCGAGGCCGCGCGCGCAAGGCTGCGCGCGTTGCTGGGGTTAAATATCAGCACGATCATCAATGCATCCTCCGATATATATATGTGGGATCTGTACTCATTGTCGGGTGAGCCTTACAGCATCAGCGGCTATGACCTGACCTATCTCAACAGGCAGTTGAGCCCGGATTTCTTCACTACAGCCACTTCAAGTCTGTATATGCAGGTGTCCGGCTGCTACGATTCCGTTTCATCGAAATCCAGGGTCCCGGTGTTTGTGATCACCAAGACCATAGTCGACCTCGACAGCCGTACGCCGCTGGCTCTGCTGTTATTCGTGGTGCGGGAAAGCCGGATCAGCACGGTTTTTACCGGCAGTACCGTCACTGCTTCGAGGGTGACGTTTTCGATCATCGACGAGAACGACCGCATCGTCAGCTGTCGGGATAAAGCGCAGCTCGGCGAATCACCTGTGAAGTCTCTGCCGATCACTGAATCACAGTATCAGACGCTGAAAGAAAACGGAGCTTTTTTCACAGGGCACTTTCCAAACAGCAGTTTTTATGCGATTTCATCACGCATTCCAAACCGGTGCGTCAACTGGCGCGTCATCATGATCGACCCAATGGTGACGATCAATTCATACTGGCAGCGGGTGCTGATTACTGTGTTAACCTACTTCCTCCTGGCTTGTCTGATACTGCTGGTAGTCACTTACTTCATTGCGCGCAGTGTTTCGCAGCCAATCCATCAGCTGGCGAATCAGATCCACAACGCTGCCACGCAGGAAAACATGCACTCTATGTCCGTGCCCAAGGGCGGATATGAAATTGAGATTCTCTACAATTCATACAACGAACTGATCTCCCAGATCTCAGTACTGATCGACAATGTCAATCGTGAGCAGGAAGAAAAGAGCAACTACATGTTCCAGTTGATCCAGTCCCAGATCAAGCCGCATTTCCTTTACAACACACTGATGACCATCAAGTCGTTAATCGATCTGGAGATGACCGATCTTGCCAGCGAATGTATCTATGCAATGTCCTCCTTCTACAGGCTTTCCCTGAACAGAGGCAATGACATTCTGACCATCCAGGACGAGATAGAACTCAGTCAGCAGTACATGTATATCCAGAAGATCCGCTATATTGACCGCCTCGATTACGTATTCGATGTGCCACCGAGTCTGTATGGGTACCTGATTCCGAAAATGACGATTCAGCCGCTGCTTGAAAACGCCATCTATCACGGCATCAAAGAAAAACCCGGACGCGGGGTCATAGAAGTGATCGGAAAGGATTTGGGGGACACCATGTCTTTTTCCATCCGCGACAACGGCAATGGCATTTCGCCGGAGCGCCTGGCAAAGCTTCGGGATTATCTTGCCAGTGAGAATGGTGAAGCGGAATCGCAGAACGCATCTTTCGGGCTGTACAGCGTCAATCGGCGTATCCATCTCTTTTATGGCGGACAGTATGGAATTACGCTGGACAGCACGCCGGGCATATACACCGTGATTAGCCTGTTACTTCCCAAGCGAATGGAAAAAGGAGGCAAACTGTCGTGAGCATGCGTATTGTCATCATCGAAGACGAGTATTATACCCGCCAGGCGATCAAGAAGTATATACAGCAGTTGGGCGAGCCATACGAAGTGATTGGCGAAGCCGGAAACGGCCAGGAAGGTCTGGAATTGATTCGGAGCATGCAGCCTGATCTTTCGCTGGTTGATATCACAATGCCCATCATGGACGGAATAGAGATGATAACCGCTGCACGCGATGCGGGATTGCAGACGCTGATGGTGATACTGACCGGATATAGCGAATTTGGTTATGCACAGGCTGCTGTCAAACTCGGCGTCTGTGATTATCTGCTGAAACCTCTTCGAATTGAAGATCTGTTAAAATGCCTCGAGCGCGCTGCCGGGCTTCTCTACGAGAAGCAGGCAATTCAAAAGCTGACAGGGCTCAACGTAGGTGGTTTTCTGAAGGCCCAGCTGGCAGAACTGCTCATGTATCAGACTCCAGACTCCGTCGAGGCGGGATTGCTCATAGATTACCTGGGGTTCCCTGCGGATAGCGGCATTTACTATGTCATCATGATTCAGATTGGCAATGCCGGTTCTGAGAATCCGTCCCTCCTTCCTGCCATAGCCTCTGTCATTGAAGAGGCCGGGGCAAAGAACGGTCAGCATATTCTCATCAGCATGATCGATTCCCAGACAATTTGTGTACTGCTCAATGCACCTGCAGGTACTACATCAGAGCAATTATCTGGTCTCATGAAAAATGCCCTCGACACGATTCATACTGAGACGCCGACACAGCTGAAAATCTCCATTGGCAACGGTGTCGACCGTTTGAACCAGATTAGCGAAGCCTACCTCTCCGCGCAGATGTGCCAGATGCGCTATATGTTTGACCGGGGCAGAGATATTGCCATATATACCGCTGAGGAGAGTATGCATGAGACAGATTCAATGATGACGCCGGAATTCCGGCGTGAATTCCAAAAGCTTCTGCTGGGACGGGATGTTGATAAAGCTCTGCGAAGTATAGATGAATGCTTTCAGAAGGTAGAACGGTCCAATGCCGTGAAGAGTACAGTATATGCTCTTGCAATTGAACTCACGGCTTGCATCATGCAGTTCCAGCATGATCAAAGCGCTCACGCTTCCGTAGACACTGGAAGCCGCAGCCTTCCCGCACTTCCCCTGTCGGCCGAACGCGTGGAAGAACTGCATGATTATGTGCGTCAGTATGCTGAAAGCGTATTGCGCGACAATCATGGCGGCGGGGCTTATGTTGTTCTCGTCAAAAAGATTCACGAGTATATAGATCGCCATTTCGCCGATCCAACCCTTCGCCTGGAGGATATCGCCCACGCGAATGCGCTTAGTATCCAGCACATGTGCATGATCTACAAGCAGACCACCCAAAGCACAATCGGCGATTATTTGTTTCGCGCCCGAATGGAACATGCAAAGCAGCTCATCGCGAGGGGAGAACGAAACGTTTCGATGTTGGCAGAAGCCTGTGGATACGAGGACCCCAGCTACTTCAGCCGATGCTTCAGGAAACACTTTGGTGTAACGCCAAGGGCGTTTATCGAAAATATGGTGCATTAGGAATCAACGCGGACAAGGATAAAAGCGCCCCCTCGAAACAGCCGACGCAATACAGGGACCTTCAGAATCGGAGCGATCATTACGCGATTCCTGAAGTGTGCTTTCCTGATGGCTGTTCCGTATATCCTGCTTCATGAAAGCAACCGCCTCCTCCAGCTTGCCTTCCTGCTCCAATTCGGCCAGGCGATACTGCAACCTATCATAATATTCAGAGAATAATCCGCATTAGCAGAAAATAATCCTTTGTATTGAAATAATGTATTGAATATAATGCAAGTGACTGCTGGACACTTGCCTGCAGCAAAGCACGCAGCACAT
>CADCPK010000537.1 GCA_902803215.1 uncultured Lachnospiraceae bacterium | reverse complement strand
TTTGCAACCTATGATATTGTAAGCGCGGACAGCTCCGACGCCGATGTGCCGTTTATCCTTCAGTACTCCATTCTGAATGCTCTTAAAACAGGAGAGTCATCCTTCGAATATGAGGGAGAGGAGTACACGGTATCCGAGGACGGAGGAGTGACAAAAGGTGATGAGGAAGTCGCGTATGCGAGCAGATATATCGTACAGCCGATCATGTCCGACGTCTTTCTTTCCAGAAGCTTCAAAGAGGAGCTGATCTCGTCAATCACGGATGAACAGACAGAGTTCACCTTTACCGATGAGGACGGGACCGAAGCTACATATACCGTCTCATTTGATGCGGCCACAAACAGCTATGCTGTACTGCAGACGGTCGAGACGAAGATCTTCGACAAGTATCATGCACCGACGAAAGAGCACTGGCTGGGCACGGACCGCAATGGTATGGACATGCTCACCAGACTGATGTACGGCGGCAGGGTCTCCCTGTATATCGGCTTTATCGTCGTGATCATCGAGACTGTCCTGGGCGTCATTCTGGGCGGGCTTTCGGGTTACTGCGGCGGCTGGGTCGACAACCTGATCATGCGTATCGTCGATATCTTCTACTGCATCCCCTCGATGCCGATCATCATCATCCTCGGTGCGGCTATGGATGCGATGCGTGTGGATCCGCAGATCCGACTGCTCTATCTGATGCTGATCCTCGGTTTCCTCGGGTGGCCGTCGATCGCACGACTGGTAAGAGGCCAGATCCTGTCTCTCCGTGAGCAGGAATTCATGACAGCAACCGAAGCGAGCGGCATCCGTGCTTCGCGCAGGATCTTCCGCCACCTGATCCCGAACGTCATTCCGCAGCTGATCGTCACGATGACCATGAGCCTCGGCTCCACCATCCTGACAGAGGCTACCTTGTCGTTCCTGGGCCTTGGTGTCAAGTTCCCGTTCGCTTCTTGGGGCAACATCATCAACGATGTCAACGACACTTATGTTCTGACAAACTACTGGTTCATCTGGATCCCTGCCGGCTTCTGCCTGCTGGCCACAGTCCTCGCCTTCAACCTGGTGGGAGACGGCCTGAGAGATGCATTTGATCCCAAGATGAAACGGTAAGGAGGCGGAACATGGCAAAGAAAAGTAATAAAGGCGAAGGATACCTTTCCGCTAAAGAGATCCGGGCCATATCAAAACAAAACCGTAAGATCACCGGCGAACTGGAAAAAAAGTGGAAACGCAAGAATGTTCCGGAGAGCGAGTATCTGACCAAGATGAAGGATCCCGCGAACGCGGTGGAATTCGAAGACCTGCACACGTATTTCTTTACCGATGCCGGAACCGTGAAGAGTGTGGATGGTGTCTCCTTTGAGGTACCGATCGGCAAGACGGTCGGCGTGGTAGGTGAGTCCGGATGCGGAAAATCCGTCACCAGTCTTTCTCTGATGCAGCTGCTGCAGAGACCGCAGGGGCAGATCGTGTCGGGAGAGATCAGGCTGAACATGGGAGACAAGGCCTATGAGATCTCGAACACACCGCAGGAAAAGATGAAGAATATTCGAGGCAACGTGGTCTCGATGATCTTACAGGAGCCGATGACCTCGCTGAACCCGGTGTTCCGCATCGGTGCACAGGTGGATGAAGTTATCGCGCTTCATGACGGCGAAGGAAAATCGAAAGAAGAGATCAAACAGCAGACGATCCGTGCGCTGGAGATGGTCGGTATAGCCAACAGCGAGGGTGTCTACAAAATGTTCCCTCACGAGCTTTCGGGCGGTATGCGGCAGCGTGTCATGATTGCTATGGCACTGGCATGTAACCCGCGTGTGATCATTGCGGATGAGCCGACGACGGCTCTGGACGTGACGATCCAGGCACAGATCCTCGATCTGCTCAGAGATTTGAAGGATAAGATCAACTCCTCGATCATGCTGATCACGCACGACCTGGGTGTTATCGCGCAGATGGCTGATTATATCGTGGTCATGTATGCGGGAAGAATCGTCGAGAAAGGAACGGCGGAGGAGATATTCTACCATCCGGCGCATCCTTACACGCTCGGACTGATGGCTTCGAGGCCTGTCGTCGGTAAGGAAGTGGATGAACTGTATTCCATCCCCGGCAAAGTGCCGAACCCGGTCAATATGCCGAATTACTGCTACTTCCGCGACAGATGCGAGAAGAGGCTTGCGTGCTGCGACGGGGCTTATCCGTGTGAGATCAGCCTCACCCCGACACATAAAGTGAGCTGCTATCGCTGGGATCCGGCACATGCTGACGAAGTCGCCGGGGAACAGCAGCAGGGTGTAAATGCGGAAGGAGGCGAGGCGTAATGGCAGACGATATTCTGCAGGTAACAGACCTGAAAAAGTATTTTCCGATCAAGGGCGGCATGCTTAACCGTGTGGTCGGACAGGTAAAGGCTGTGGACGGTGTCACGTTCCGCCTGAAAAGAGGTTCTACGATGGGGCTTGTAGGTGAGTCAGGCTGCGGCAAGACGACCACCGGCCGTACCATCCTGCGTCTGAACGGAGAGAAGACGGGCGGGCAGGTGCTGTTCAACGGAAAAGAAGTGTATGATCTTTCCGATAAGGAGCTGCGCGCCGCCAGGACAAAGATGCAGATCATCTTCCAGGATCCGTTTTCTTCGCTGTCGCCGAGGCTGCCGATCGGTGAGATCATCGGTGAGGCGGTAAAGGAGCATAATCTGGTCCCGAAGTCGGAGTATGATGATTATCTGGACAAGGTGATGGACGAGTGCGGACTTCAGCCTTTCCATAAGACCAGGTATCCGCATGAGTTCTCGGGCGGCCAGAGACAGAGAATCTGTATCGCCAGAGCACTGGCGCTCAACCCCGAGTTTGTCGTGTGCGACGAGCCGGTATCCGCTCTGGATGTTTCGATCCAGGCACAGATCATCAATCTGCTGCGCAAGCTTCAGGAGCAGAGAGGGCTCAGCTATCTGTTTATTTCGCATGACCTTTCGGTTGTAGAGCATATCTCCGATACCGTCGGTGTCATGTATCTGGGAAGTCTGGTGGAGTACGGGCACAAGAAGGATATCTTCAAAAACCCGCTGCATCCTTATACCAAGGCACTGTTTTCGGCGATCCCGATCCCGGATCCCAAAGCCGGCATGAGCAGGATCGTGCTGGAAGGCTCCATTCCTTCCCCCGCGAATCCGCCTTCCGGGTGTAAGTTCCACACCAGGTGCAAGTACTGCACGGAGAGGTGCAAGACCGAGGTGCCGGTGCAGAAGGAAGTTGAGAAGGGACACTTTGTGGTGTGCCATCTTTACGATAAGAAAAAAAAGGCTGTCGCACTAACGATTTAGTTAGGCGGCAGCTTTTT
>CADCPK010000536.1 GCA_902803215.1 uncultured Lachnospiraceae bacterium | reverse complement strand
GGCTTATCTCTGCCGCCGCCTCAATCGTTCTTTCCAAAAGCGCATTGATGGTCTGCTCATAACTATCAACAGAAGCACCTGTTATCGGCGCAGTAAGCACAATACCATCCCTGTTCACAAAGAAGGCAGTGGGGTAATCGGCAACCTTTTCGTTTAACTTTGTCGGCATCACAGCATTCGGATACTCTATCCCGCACTCATCAAGAGCCGCCTTTGCCGCCTGCAGTGCTTCATCTCCTTCAAGTGTCGTCTCATAATCCAGACCGACAATGCCGCATCCCTTTCCCTGAAGACGCTCCTGCAGCTGAGCCAGCTCCGGCAGCACATTCATGCAATCCGGGCTCCATGTTCCCCAGAGGATTACCAGCGTGATCGTATTCTCAGCGTACAGGTTCTTCCCGATCACACGATTGCCTTCCAAATCCGTCGACAAAAAATCCAATGTCTTTCCGGCCATGTTCGTGTCCACATTTGCAGGCGGAGTAGCAGGCGCCCCGCTCCCCGGATTCTCGCTGCCGGGCACAGCAGCCGGTGCCTCGCTCCCCGGATTCTCGTTTCCGGGCACAGCAGCAGGCGCGTCAGCAAACGTCTCCATCCCGGAGTCCTCGTAGTCCACCGGCGCATCGGCAAATGTCTCGCTCCCCGCATCCTCATAACTCACAGGCGCATCACCAAGTACCTCGCCCCCGGCGTCCTCATAACTCACAGGCGCATCCACAATTACCTCGCCCCCGGCGTCCCCGTAGCTCACCGGAGCATCAACAAGCATCTCGCCCCCCGGGTTCTCAAAGTTCACAGTTTCTTCAGCGGACACCGCTGCGCTCATCACACTTCCGACAAGCAAAGATGCCGAAACAATCATTTTCCACCTTTTCATATCATCCTCCATTTTGGGTCAATGGGGACGTTTCTCTTGAGAAACGTCCCCGTTTACTCATTTTCTACACTCCCATAGCGGACATAACGCCGAACACCGCAAGAATCAACAGAATCCCACCGCCGATTATTATCAGCGAAGCCTTAATATTCATTGAATAATGATTCGTCGGGATCGCTTTTGGTTCGCCTTCTTCTTCCCATAAATATACCTCGAGCTCTGTTCCTCCGTTTCTCCATGCATAGTATGCTTTTTCGTTGACCGGATAATAAAATGATCCTTTCCTGCTCGTCCCGTCATCATCGAATTCAAAATAAACTTTCAAATTTTTTCCATCCACACTCGACTCCAGACGGGATGGATCGAGTTTGTATTTTTTATATTTCGAGACCGCGGAGTACTCTAAAAGAGTCTTTACCAGTTCAATAGCTGTACCCACAATTGCTAAAACCAACGCGCTTCCACCGGTGATGATAATAAAATCAATCATATTCTTTTTCTCCCTTCCAGTAGAGTCGGGGGCAACCGAGACATATCTATTTGCCCCACACAATTCGCCAACCGGGACGAATCTGTTTGGTCCACACAATTCGCCATATTGTCAGACATTTGGCCGAAATTCTCCCCAAAAATGGCCATCGAGAACCGTCCCTCATGACCCATTATAGCATACAGAACAAATGTTGTCACCGTTAAGAAGAACTATGCTCATGCTCGCCAAAAGGCCTTAAGAGATAAAAGACCATCTTCCATTTGCCTCACAAACGGAGTATACTTTTGAATGGGTCATCCGGGACGTATCTATTTGACCCCCACAATTTTTCAACTTGTCAGACGTTTTGCCAATATTGTTCTAAAAAAATGGGTCATTGAGAAACGTCCCCATTGGCCCACATTGGCCCAAAGGAGTAAAATCATGAAACAGGCAACACTAAAACAGCCGGTGATGATCGTAAACCTCATCATCGTAATTCTTGAAATCATAGCATTCATTCACGACTGTACGGTTTTTGGCTTGAGCCTTTTTAAATGGTATACGGTTGACAGCAATCTTCTGCAGCTGGTCGTTTCCGCATTGGTCGTGTATTTTTGCTTAAAAAACAAACCTCTTCCCGCCGGTGTTACGCTGCTGCATTTTATAAGTGCGGTGGGGCTGACCATCACTTTTCTTATCGCCGCATTTGTGCTGGCTCCGGAAGGCGGGATCCACTACTATTTCATCGAGAATGTAGCTCCGATTAATCATTTAATCGGCCCCGCGCTCTCCGTGGTATCGTTACTGTTCCTGGAAAAAGTCAAAAAACAACCGCTGCCTATTATTATTTGGCCAGCGATTGTAAGTCTCGTGTATGGGATAATTTGTTTGGTGCTGAATGCGCTTAATATTCTGGAAGGGCCTTACTTCTTCCTGGAAATCCGAACCCAACCTGTGGGTACTATAGTCCTGTGGTTTGCAATAATAGCGGTGCTGTGCCTGGTTTTGTCATTTGTTTACTATCGGGTAAAGTGGCGGAAACAATGAGTAAATGGGGACGTATCTTTTTGACTCATTTTTGCTCGCAAAAATGAGTCAATTCCTTACCGCACCGCATTCTCAAACACCTCCGCCAGCTTCCAGAGATTCGCAAACGCGCTCGTCAGTTCTTCACACGAAGAATATTTCCGATATCCAAATTCATTTTCGGTATAACTGTGCCCCTGGATATGCCAGGAGAAGTCCCCAAATTCGGACACGGCGACGCACCTGTATCTATGTGGTTTGATGATCAGCGGCACAAAATAGTTATGTATGCTTGAGAAGTCGCCGCCCCCGCGATCATGCCAGCCGCTCGCGGCATCCAGAAGCCGGGACGGATCCTGCTGCCTGATCATTTCGGTGATCTTCTGGGTTCCAAACTGGCCCCAGCCCTCGTTGAAAAGGACCCACAGGACGATACACGGATAATTGTACAGCTGCCGGATCGTCTGCTCCACTTCGTGCACAAACTCCTCGCGGCCGGTCGCATTATCCCGGACGAACGTCCTGAGATTTGCATCCCTGCTGAGATTTACCTCCCGGGTGATTTTTCCGGCTTTCTGCGCCAGAGACGACACCTTCGATTCGATCCGTCCCCGGAGCCATTCTCCGCCGTTGATCATATCCTGCCAGACAAGCATCCCGAGCCGGTCGCAGTGATAGTACCACCTGTCGGGTTCGATCTTGACGTGCTTTCTCAGCATATTGAAACCAAGCGCCTTCATCTGAAGGATGTCATTGATCATAGCCTCGTCTGAGGGAGCGGTATAAAGGCCGTCCGGATAATACCCCTGATCGAGGATCCCATTCTGGTAATATGGTTTGTTGTTCAGGAACATCCGGATTATCCCTTTTGCGTCTCTTTCGAGGGAGATCTTCCTTATGGCAAAATAGGAAGCGACCTCGTCTTCTCCTGTGCTTACGATCAGATCATACAGGACCGGAGCTTCGGGCGTCCAGGGCTTGCACGAAGGGATCCTGATGCTGCAGGTATCCTCGGTCATTCCGGCGGTCTCGAGGATCTTCTCATCCTTCAGGAAAACTGCCAGCTTCACGGGCTGCCGCTCCCTGTCGTTCATCTTCACCTGAATCTTAAGACTTGCTGTGTCTAAATCCGGGGTAAGCAGCAGCTCTGTGATATACCTTTCAGGCACATATTCCATCCATACAGTCTGCCAGATTCCGCTCTGGGGCGAATACCACATGCCTCCCCGGTCCAGAGACTGTTTTCCCCGTGAATGGTATTCGGAATCCGTGAGATCCCACACAACAACCTGAAGAAGATTTTCGCCCTCTGTCACATGTGCGGTTATATCAAAAGAAAATTTCCAGTAGCCGCCCGAATGGTCGCCCACCTTTTGACCGTTAATGTACACCGTGCAGCTCTGGTCAACAGCGCCGAAGCGGAGGATCAGACGTCTTCCTCCCTCCGGATTTTGTGCGGTAAATGTTCTCCTGTAGTGGAGAAACTGCCCCGGCAGAAGCGTTCTGTTAACCCCGGACAGTGATGCTTCAGGAGAAAACGGGACCAGAATCTTTCCCTCATAGCTTTCCGGAAGTTCCGAAGAGTCTGTGATGGCGTAGTCCCACAGCCCATTCAGGAAAATAAAGCTGTCTCTTTTCATTCCCGGGCGCGGGTATTCTTCAAGGACATGCTCCGGATCGATTACCTGTCCCCATCGTGTCATAAGATGATCACTCATTTTTTCTCCTTTCCGGGCCAATGGGGACGTTTCTCATTGGCCCACTGTGGGTCAAAGGGGACGGTTCGAGACCATTGAAAAAGTCGCGGAACGAGGAACCGTCCCCGGGTTCCACCCTTTGACCAGGATATGCATTTATGATAGAATCAAAACAGGGAATCACAATATGATACCTGCGAGGTGTCAATGGGCCAAATAGAACCGTCCCCATTGACCCATTACAGCTTTCAAGAAAGGAGCTCCCCATGATCTACAGAACTTTCAAAGGCAAAAAGCTCTCCCTGCTGGGCTTCGGATGCATGCGTTTTAAAGCAGATCCCTCCACAGGGGAGATCGATCAGGCGAAGGTCAATGAAATGTTTGACCTTGCAATCGAAGCAGGAGTAAACTATTTTGATACCGCCTACCCCTATCTGGGCGGGAAGTCGGAGACAGCGATGGCGGAGGCACTCTCCCGCTATCCCAGGGAAAGCTACTTTATCGCTGACAAATTCCCGGGGCATTCCATCAACAGACCGATTGACAATATCGCTTTGTTCAACAGGTCTCTGGAAAAATGCCGAACAGACTATTTTGATTTTTATCTTCTTCACAATATAAATGAATGGTCCGAGGAAAAATACAAGAGTGAGGAATATCACATCCTTCCGGATATTCTGAAAATGAAAGAAGAAGGGAAAATAAGGAGCCTCGGCTTTTCTTTCCACGGAGGGCCCGAGTTGCTGGATGAGTTTCTGACAAGACATGAGGGTGAATTCGATTTTGTCCAGATCCAGCTTAACTATCTTGACTGGACATTGCAGGATGCCAAGGCCAAATATGAGATCATCGCTCGCCACGGGCTCGGCGTCTGGGTCATGGAGCCCTGCAGAGGCGGAAAACTGGCTTCGCTTCCCGAAGCACAATCCGCAAAGCTGAAAGCTCTGTACACCTCCTCCGAAAAGGCCGACGATTTTCCGAGTGATGCATCGTATGCTTTTCGTTTTCTGCAGGAGCTTCCCGAAGTCAAGGTGGTGCTGTCCGGCATGAACGAAGTCTCCCAGGTGAAGGATAACCTCCATACCTTCGAAAAAGAATGGCTTCTGACCGCCGAAGAACGCAGTACCCTTATGGAAATTGCAGAAAGCCTGAAGGAAGGCGTCCCCTGCACGGCCTGCCGATACTGCTGCGACGGCTGCCCTGCCGGCCTGGACATCCCTTATCTGATCCAGTGCTACAATGATTATAAATTCGAGGCAAGCATCACCCCGTCAATGCGCCTCGATGCTCTCTCCGAAGAGAAGCTTCCTACGGCCTGCATCAAGTGCAAAAAATGCACCCACGCCTGTCCCCAGGGTATAGATGTACCTTCTATCCTGGCAGAATTGGCTGAGCTGTATGCGAAGGGACCGCATTGGGGAGATCAAATAGCGGTGCGGCAGAAACAGATTGATGATGATCTTGGGTAATGAGTAATCCGGGACGTTTCTCATTTTTAAGTCAATGAGAAACGTCCCGGATTACATGCATCAATCTCAGAATATCCTTCTGCCACTTAATCTGATAATCTGCAGATCATGATATATTCTTCGTCATTTTCACCTATGATCTCAAATCCGATGGCCTTATACATTCTGACCGCATAGTTTGCTTTCTGCACAGCAAGCGATGCCTGCCTGTAACCATGTTCTTTCAGCAGAAAAAGCATTTCTCTCATCAATCGGGTGCCGATTCCCCGCCCCCTGTATTCCGGAAGCAGAGATATGGCAAATGACGGCGTTTCGTCATCCACGTGACCGTAATCATTCATGATCCTTGTCCACACAGCGCCCACCACGCGGCCATCGGTTTCGGCCACAAGACAATGATCTGCGGTGCCGGTACCAAACTCGTCATAATAGATCTTCAGTTCCGGGCGTTCCACGATATCTCTCACCGGAGGTTCCGCACCTTCAGGAATGAAAATGGCCTCGTACAGAAATTCCTTCAGCAGACGGGTTTCGTCAGCAAACAATTTTCGTATTATTACGCCATTGCAGATATTAACCAGATCCTCCACATCCATGCACCGGAATCCGTTCTCTGTCAGAAGCTGTGCTGTCACGCCTGCCCCGTCTGTCAATGTCCCGGTGAATGTGCCGTCATACCGCTGTTTTACTCCACAGCTGGGGCTTCTGGATTGCAGTACGATCAAGTCCGGCTTTTCACGTTTAGCAAGTTCCAGACATTTCTCTGCTCCGACACGGAACTCTTTATCTACGATCCTGCCGTCTCGCGCCGTCACTACGCCGGCTTTGATTTCTGAAGGAACACGCGGGGTCGGAAGTCCTCCCATTTGTTCGGGACAGACCGTGATCACCTCATTTTTCTCCATCAGTCGCAGGATCTTCTCGTTACGATTATTCCCGCCGTTGTATTTACAATTCTCGCCTGCAAGGCAGGCACTGACCATGATCTTCAATCTTTTTCTTCCTTCTTTAAATATCCGGGCCATTGGGGACGTTTCTCATTGGCCCATACAATTCACGAATTTGTTAGATTTTTTATCGATATTGTTTCTCAAAAATGGGCCAAAAAGAACCGTCCCCATTGACCCACTATGCTTTTTCGAATACCATATCAGTCAATGCATACGGCAGAAGATCTTCCGGCTTTGCATCCGGGCTTATCCAGTCGTTCACAAGATTCTCCGGCATGATCAGTGGCATTCTGTCATGAATAAAGCGGATCTGCTCTCCCGGTTCGCGGGTCAGGATCACAAACACAGGCAGACCTTCTTCGATGCGATATAATCCGCAGAGCCAGGTCATCGTAGAGTTCTTCGGCTGGATCATATACTTATCGCCTGTATACTTCTTGCCGTCATTTCCCTGCAGATGTTCCCATTCGTAATACCACGACGCCGGCACGATACAGCGATGTTTCGCCCAGTCTTCCCGAAAGGTCGGCTTTTTACCTGCGGTTTCCGCTCGCGCATTCAGAAGCAGGCTCTTTCCTGTATACCCCCACTTCATGGGGAATACCGTTCTTGTGCCCGACCGATTCGGAGCAATCACAGGCGCCACATCCGTAGGACAGAACTCACCATAGCTTTTGATCGCTCTCGTATATCTCCATTTTTCCGCCAGAGGAGATCTGTTCATCTGCTCAACGATCCCTCTGATCTCGGGGGATTCTTCGACCCAATATCTACAACACATAGTTTATCCTCTCCGGTCAAAGGTAACCGGCAATCCGTCTCGCTGCATACCGGTAACCACAAGTCTACTCTTTGGGTTATCAGGTTATATCAGGATATCGACAACAAGCTCTTCTTTTGCATAAACCTGGCAGCCCAGGCGATATCCTTCTTCCAGTTCTTTCTCTGTAAACCAAACTCTGTCCATTGCATTGACGGAACAGTATCCGGAGACAATCCTTACTTTGCACTTTCCACAGTTTCCGCGTCCGCCGCAGGACGTCCTAATGTGAATGTTTTGGCTTAGGAGGTAATCCTGTAAACGCGTATTAACCGGACACCTGATCATTTCATTGACCCAATCCGAATCACGGTATTCTTCTTACTCTGAACAAACCCACATTTCAGCGCAGTATTCATAGACCCCTCATTAGAAATTGAATGCGCCCATACCGGTCTTTTCCCGATTTCAAGAATATGCTCACACATTCTGCCTGTCAGTATCGCAGCAAGTCCCTTCCTTCGATAATCCTCATGTGTTTCAACACCGATATCTATTTCGTCAGAGCTGACGGCTGCTGAAAATGCAACAGCGCATACCCTTTCCCGATCAAGTGCTATATAGCCAAATCCTTCTTTCAGGAACCGGTCAGGTGATTTCCATGAAAATGATGGGATGATTCTGCCCTCGATCCTTGAAATGTTCTCCGCATTAATCTGTTCTATATGAAAACTTATGTCTGTTTCATCGGTATATCTACGAGGATGATACGAGTATTCTAACCTGGAATCCAACAGGACTTCTTTATCACGGAAATAATCTGTTACTGTATCATCGGATGTTATCAGAACCAGCCGCCTTTGATTGTGATCTGATCTCATAACGGAGTAGATATCATTCAAAAACTTATCTGAAGGCTTTCCCGAAATGTAACCGAAACCGCAATAATGCCACAAGAATACTGCGTCCGCATCAGCATCATCGTTTACATAAATATCGCCTGATTGAATTCCTTCTGCTATAGAACATGGGTAAACATTGTTGGCCGTATTGTCCTTAGCCCACGTAATGAATTTTCGATAGTCGTTTTCAGATACTTTTCTCATATTTTCTTAATACTGCCAATGCTGCATAATGCAGAATATCAAACTGTTCCGGTGCGATTCTGTCCAGAAGCTCCCGGTGTTCTTTATCCCACCCGGCTAATTCTAAACCTGGCATAATCCTCGGATGTTTTTCCCCAGTCAAATGCTTTTCCTGCGTCTATTCGATCATCCTTTATTTCCATACATTAATACTCTTCTTCCCTGTTTCTTTCATACACTCTGATGCCGGATTAATCCAACTGTTACAATGATCCAAAATAATCGAATCCGTTGTGATAACATTTTCTTTATCATACAGAGTTCTGTCCACATCCCTGATTATCCTGATATCCAAATCAAAAGAATAATCTTCTCCGACATCCGCCATCAAAGTTTTTAATCTTCCCGAATTCGATACAGGCTCATCCAGAAGAATAATTGCTTTCCGTATATCTGCTTTCTGAAGAATCTCAAACATCATCCGAATAGCATCTTCTGTTTCAGGAATGATCCTGTAGGTTCCGCGAAGCGCAGCAAGATCGCGTATCGTACCATCCATACATTCAAACAAGATTCCTTCACACAGCATTACTTCCAGGGTGATAATCGAATTGAATCCATCTATCATGACATCTTTTCCCGAAAGATTTGACAAAGAAATCTCTTTTCTTCTCCGACGGATAATCTGATCGTCTGTTGCCACACTTCGTACCACGGATAATCTCTGTCTTTCTGAAAGCTGAAAATGATTTCCCACAAAGGTAGATGCCTGCTTCAGATCATATCCTTCATTGATCAGATATTGGACATGGCAGGCAGCTTTTTGTAATGTATGGATTGCTTCCTGTGAGAAATTTTTATCGTCCTCCGGTACATATCCCCGTTTTGCATTCTTTTCACTCATTTGATGATCCCTGCAAGATGATCGCATTCATACCGGATGGTCCGACCATTGTCTTTCCTTTCCCGGTATTTCTGTGCGGATAAAAACGTATTCCCGATTTGAAGAGCGGATTTCATCGAAATGATATCCGCTCCAATTGAAATCCTTAATCTGTTCAGGTGCCTCCGCACGGATCCCGGCCATGTAACGCACCATCTCGCCTCTTGCCATCTTGGCATAAACGCCTTTCTGAACGATCTTTTCACCTTCCGGTTCGCCAAAAATGCAGGTTATAAAACGGTCCTCCGGCTGCAAATATTTTTCAATACACTTAGAATATTCTTTCGACGCCAGATTGATGATGATTCTGCTCCCGTCAAGCACTTCCCTGTACAGGCTTTCTCCCCAGAAATCATATAAGTTTCTGTGACCGTCAACAGTTGCTTTTGCCTGCATCTCCAGCCGATACGGTACCACTCCATCCATCGGTCTTACTGCTCCGTAGAACCCGGATAAAATCCTCAGATGCTCCTGCACGTATTCATACTGACCATCCTCAAAAACTGCCGGTGCCATGTAAGTATATTGGATGCCGTCATAAGAAAGCAGCGCAGGTGTGAGATTCCTTCTTAGATCCATATTCGCAAATCGTTCTCTGTTCTGACGGGCAATCTTGTCGTTACAGCCCCAAAGTTTCTTCTGTTCTTCATAAGACAGACTCCGGATCCATTTCATCAGAATTTCCGTCCTGTCCATAAATGCGGGAAGCTCCTTGCAGGCAAAAGAATCTGTATCCACCCTCATTTGCTTTGCCGGAGAAATGATGATCCTCATTCCAGTTCTCCCAGCATCTGTGCCGGATTATCGGCTGCCTTCACTTTATCGAAAGCCTTAATGATAATGCCATTCTCATCGATCAGATAGGTCGTCCGGACAACACCCATACTGACCTTCCCGTAATTCTTCTTTTCTTTCCAGACATCATACGCCTGAATTACTTCTTTATCCGGATCGGAAAGAAGTGTAAAAGGCAGACCATATTTCTCCTCAAACTTCTTATGTGATGCCACACTGTCCTTGCTTACACCAATGACAACCGCTCCTTTCTCCCGGAACTGAGGATACAGTTCTCCGAATGCACAGGCCTGCTTCGTGCATCCTGCTGTCATGTCCTTCGGATAGAAATACAGGATTACCTTCCTGCCCTGAAAATCTGCAAGGCTTCTCATTTCTCCATTCTGATCCGGCAGGGTAAATGCCGGGGCTTTGGTTCCGATTTCTAACATAATTTCTTCTGCCACTCAAAATATGTTCAAACATACTCAAACATATCGAGAAATTGAAGTCCTCGCGGATACTTCTTACTGCTTCACTGTG
>CADCPK010000535.1 GCA_902803215.1 uncultured Lachnospiraceae bacterium | reverse complement strand
CACAGTGAAGCAGTAAGAAGTATCCGCGAGGACTTCAATTTCTCGATATGTTTGAGTATGTTTGAACATATTTTGAGTGGCAGAAGATATGAGCGAGTTTCTCAGCACCGAGAATATGAGCGTCGGGTACAACGGAAATGCACTTATCCGTGAAATATGCGTGAATTTCAGACGGGGAGAGATCGTTACACTGATCGGGCCGAACGGAGCCGGAAAGTCGACGATTTTGAAAAGCATTACCAAAGAATTGCGCCTTATCGGCGGAAGAGTGGTTCTCGATGGCGAGGATCTTCAAAGGCTTTCTTATGCGCAGCTTTCCCGAAAGATGGCGGTAGTCCTTACCGAACGAATAAAGCCGGAGCTGATGACCTGCCGCGATGTAGTATCGGCAGGCAGGTATCCTTATACCGGGCGGCTGGGGCTTCTTTCCGCCGAGGACAATTTAAAGGTAGACGAGGCTCTCAGGCGAGTAAACGCTCTGGAGATTGCCGAGCAGAGCTTTGACTCGATCAGCGATGGTCAGAGGCAAAGAGTGATGCTGGCGCGGGCAATCTGTCAGGAACCGCAGATCATGGTTCTCGACGAGCCGACGTCTTTTTTGGATATTCGACATAAGATCGAGCTGCTGACTATCCTGCGCAGTATGGCCAAGGAACAGGGAATTGCGGTGGTCATGTCGCTGCACGAGATCGATCTGGCGCAGAAGATCTCCGACAGAGTCATCTGTGTGAAGGGTGACAGGATAAGTAAATATGGTACCCTGGATGAGATTTTCGAAGAAGAAACGATAAGAAATCTGTTCGAGATCGATACCGGTTCCTACGATCCGACATTCGGGAGCATCGAGCTTCCGCGGCCCGGTGGAGATACTCCTGAGGTGTTCGTGCTGAGTTCGGGCGGCTCCGGCATACCGGTGTACAGGCGGCTTCAAAAAGAGGGCCGACCATTTGCGGCAGGAATTCTCTATCCGAATGACCTGGATTATGCGGTAGCAAAAAGGCTTGCCTGCTATGTGGTAACCGAGAAGATGTTCGAGCCGGTGTCGGAGGCCGCAATCATGGAGGCAAGACGTGTGATGGATGCCTGTAAAGAGGTTATCGTAACAGAGTTTCCGATCGGGACGATGAATGCACGGGTAAAAGCTCTCAGTGAGTAATTGGAAGAGTAACTGGGGACGGTTCTCTGTCTTGAAAACAATGTAGGATCAAAAAAGAAATGAATGAATCATTGATGAATGAAGGCAGAACACTTTCTGCCATTTTGGATATCGGCGAAATGCTTCTCAGAAGCGGTGCAGAAGTGATGCGCGTCGAGGATACCATCTCCAGACTATGTTCGGCCTATGGTTTTCTGCGGGCAGACGTGTTCACGATCACATCCAGTATTATACTGACAGTTCATCTTCCGGACGGAAATGTTATGACGCAGACAAGAAGAGTGCGGGATCGGAGCACAGATCTTGGGATGGTAGCGCAGCTTAATAATCTTTCGAGGAAAGCCTGCGAAGAAAAGCTGAGTCTTTTAGAACTGCAGGAGGAAACAAAGAAGATCTCCGAGAGGAAGCCTCTTCCTCTTTCGGTTTCTCTGATCTGTTATGCGGTCATCTCAGCCGCGTTTTCCGTCTTTTTTGGCGGAAACGGAAGAGATTCTCTCACTGCTGCAATTTCCGGTATTGTTCTTTGTCTGTCGATTGGCTTACTAAACAAAGTCAGAATCAATATTGTGATCGAAAATATGCTTTGCAGCGCAATTACAGCTTTCGCCGTGAGCCTGCTTGTCAAAGCCGGGATCGGTATGCATCCGGATAAGATCATCATCGGAAATATTATGCTGCTTATTCCCGGAATCCAGCTTACCACATCACTCAGAGACATTTTTAATGGCGATATGATCGCCGGACTTCTGGGGCTTTCCGAAGCAGTGTTAAAAGCGCTCGCTATAGCACTGGGATTTGCTTTTGTCCTGATCGGAATGGGAGGTTGAGATGAGTCAGTTTATTCTGCAGACTATTACAGGAGCGATAGGCTCTCTGGGCTTTGCGGTCTTATTTGGTGTGCGGGACCGAAAAGTGTGTCCGATCATGGCAGGCGGCGCTGCATGCTGGGCTTTATATTTACTGTCGATCCATGCCGCCGGATGGAGTGTGTTTGCCGGTCTTTTCGTGGCCACCTTCCTCACCGATCTGCTGGCAGAGGCACTTGCCCGAAAGCTGAAGACACCTGTTTTACTGCTTCTTGTTCCGATGCTTATTCCTCTGATTCCAGGAGGAGACCTGTATTATATGATGGATTATCTGGTCCGCAGCAACTATGTGGATTTTGGAATGGCAGCCCGCAAAGTGCTGATGGAAGCAGGAGCTATCGCCATGGGAATCGTTGTCGGGGCGTATGCGGCGACGGTGGGGGCGATCGTTTTAAAGAAAAAATGAGGGCAAGACAGGGGACGGTTCTCTGTCTTTTTGGGCCAATGGGGACGTTTCTCAGTGACCCACTTTTGCTTGCAAAAATGGGTCACTGAGAAACGTCCCCATTGGCCCAAT
>CADCPK010000534.1 GCA_902803215.1 uncultured Lachnospiraceae bacterium | reverse complement strand
GAAAAGGTGTATACTGTTGGTCCACTTATGTGGAAGACGAAACTAAACCAGATAATCGAAGGAAGGTGGTAAAAAGGACCGAAGCAGAACTAGATGAAGAATTATACAGGCACTATTTCGGCGGAAAGGCGATTCCTGCCATGCAGACACTGGCAGATATTTATCCGGAATGGGTCGAATATAAAAAGATAAAAGTAGCCAGACTGAATACCCTTCATCGCTATGATACTGATTTCAAACGTTTCTACCTAGAGGATCCACTTTCACAAGAACTGATGCGCACACCTGTCTGTTTACTTAAGAAACTGTTGATCGAAAAATGGGCATACAGTATGATTCATAAACACAATCTTACCCGTAAAGCCTACATGAATATGATCACGCCTCTCAGGCAGATGTTCGATTATTTGATTGATAAAGAGATACTCACGATTAATCCTGTCCGAAATGTCCATATTGATAAAGGACATTTCAGGCCGGAACGAAAAAAACCTGCAAAGACACAAATATTCTTTGCAGATGAAAAAGACCAACTAATAGCAGCTGCTTATCAGTTGGCCGAAGAAACAATAGATGAACAGTTTCTGGCTATCCCACTGTTCTTTCTCACAGGACTCCGAATTGGAGAATGCCTGGGACTTTCATATGATGATTTTGATGAAGATCTTCATATAATACGTGTTCACCGTTCCATGATTGCTGTTGATCATGTAGATAAAGACAGGAACTGGGGCAAAAGAGAATACGTAATTGAAGAATACCTGAAAAAGAATGCTGAAGAACGTGAAGTTATTGTCACGGACGAATGCTTCCGAATCGCAGATAAAATCCGTGAACTTCAACGAGAGAAAGGCATCTACTCATCTATGCTGTTTCATGTGAAGACTCCTACTAATCTTCAGAAAAAACTGGCAAGACTCTGTAAGATGGTTGACATCCAGGTCCGTTCACCTCATAAGATCAGAAAAACCTATATCTCGACACTGATCAACCAATCAATAGATATGGATTTTATCAGAGAGCAAGTGGGACATAAAGACCTTCAAACAACCTTGAATTCCTACACATATTCAACCGCACGTACAGAGAAGAAATATGCCGATCTCTCTGCGATTTTTGAGAAATAATCGCATAAAAATGGACATAGTTAAACACATTGATTATTTCTCAATATTTCTCAAAAATCGGCAAAAATCAAGGCAACAAAAAAAGCCCGGAAGCCTCATAAATAAAGGCTTCCGGGCACATAAAGGCAAATGGAGACGGAGGGATTCGAACCATTTCCAAAAGTCTCCAAAACCGCATAAAGAAAGGATTTCCCGGGTATCGCTATTCCTTTTGTTCTCAAAGTTGTTCTCAAAATATTATCGCCGAGAGATCTAACAAGATTTTAGATAGAAGGATCGAAACAGCTTTCACAAAAAGCTTTCAAATCAGAAATATCTTTATGAATGATTTCCCAAAGAGTTGACGCATCAACTATACCATAGTGATGGGCTACGATGTTTCGAACCGCCCTGATTTGACGCCACGGGATCTGTGTGTGATCGGCTTTAAACTCATCTGAGAGAATTCCCACCAATTCTCCTATCTGGAGAATACATAGCGCTACAGCATTTTGATAAACAAAGTCTGTGAAGAAAACCTCGTTGCTATCACCAAATCGAGTAATCGTGGCCTGAATCTGATTACAATAATCAATGATGTGCTTTAATATGCTTGTATCTCTTTCATTCTCCAGCATATATCAGTTTCTCCTCTTTAGAGATTTTTTCAAGGAATTGCCTGTCCATAGCTCCGGTCGAGATTAGATCAACAGGTATTTGAAGTGCGTCTTCTAAATCTAATAAGAGAGCAGCCATCTGTAGCCCCTGAACCCGGCCTTTATCTATTCTAAAATCTATATCGCTGGTTTCGGTATTATCTCCTCGTGCATATGATCCGAAGAGGAACAGCCGCTCAACCCCATATTTACGTGCAATAGGAGAAACGATTTTCTTAAGTTCGTTTGTTGAATACATTCTTCATTTCCTCCCGTCATTATTCCTAAGAATATTATAGAGGCTGTCTTTTGTGATGTCAAACCTGTATTGATTGATCTTATCTCCATAGCGAAGGATGCCAATCACTTTCTCGTCCTCAACACAGACATATCCCTGTCTGTTTCTGACTTTTTCATCAAAGTTGCTTTCCGATTATTCATGGTCAAGTGTATACCACCCGTTTTTATCTTCGCTCTCAATGTTTCTAATCATATGCGCTCCCTTGAAAAAATGTGATGAATATTATTTCCGGCAAAATCTAATAAGTCCTGTAACTTTTATATTAACACCAAGAGATCTGGCAAGGTCGGCAAAGGTACTATCATCATCGTCCGTATACCAACCACTTGAAACAACGGTTTCAATATGCGTAAACCCTGCCTCCACCAGTCCATTATAGCAGTTATCAAGCATATCCGGCCGCTTAGTCTCAACAATTTCGGAAGCTTCCTTGGGGAGGGAAGATAGCGTCTCCTTAGTAACATAGCCCCCACCTGTAATAAACAAGCCATCCTTCTTTAGAATGCGAAATACTTCTTTATATACTTCATTCTTGTCCCCGCCTATGACATTTCCTATTCCTCCACCGTCTGATACAACATCTATTGTCTCATCTTTGAATGGGATATCCAGGAATGAAAAAGCTGCAAAATGAATATTGGGGTAGATGATTCCATCTGCCGGACAAGTGGATAGTTGTTTGTTCCACTCCTGAAGAACCGTTGGCGAAAGATCATTGAGAATCAGATGCGTAAAAGGATTTGATAATAATGTATCAATAGCAAAGCCGCCTCCTGGCCCAACTCCTGTCTCCAGCACTAAACCGCCATGAGCAATGATAGCTTCAGAAACGCTGGACGGTCCTTTTGCATCGTGCACTTTCTTTTGAGATTCATAGTTTCGTAAAATCCACTGCTGATTGCGAATTCTTTCAGCCCAGTCCTTATCCGCTTCATCTTTTCCTGTATAATACGCAATATCCTCATAAAGATACGGTTCTTTCGTAATTTTCTCAAAAATATCCTCTCCTTCAAGCAGATCATTGATCGTCACTTTAGCCAGTCTGGAAAAGATAAGCAGAGACTCTATTTCAGGGATGGAAAGCCCGTTCTCCCACCGGGAAACTGCCTGCGGAGTTACTCCG
>CADCPK010000533.1 GCA_902803215.1 uncultured Lachnospiraceae bacterium | reverse complement strand
CACTTTACGAACTGCGCAGGCCTGTACGATGCAGATCATTATACTACAGTAAAAGATGTAGCGGCTATTCTGAAAGCCGCCCTCACCTTAAACGACCTTTCCCGTACCGTTCTTTCCACAAAAGTTTACACGATTCCGGCAACCGAGGAAGGGAAAGAAGACCTTGTTCTTTCCAACTGGTTCCTCCGCAGGATCGAGGACCGGGATGCGGGGGGTGAAGTTATCGCGGCAAAGACCGGATTTGTGACCGAATCCGGAAACTGCGCAGCGAGCTATGAAGTCTCGGCCACCGGCGTTCCGTACATTTGCGTCACCGCCAATTCCGACAGTGAATGGCACTGTATTGACGATCACACTAAGCTGTACAAAGATTACGCGGCATAAAAACATCCGGGCACGATAAGATCGCCCCATGCAAATCGAAGGTAAATGGGTATGGCAAATAGAAGAAAAGGCGGTGCAGGACGCTACCGCAGCCAGAAAAAAATATCAAAAATACTGATGCTCGCAGAAGCGGTGATCCTTGTGGCCGCGATACTGCTGATTGTTGTCAATAATGTGCGTCCCGGCAAAATAACGACGGCGGAAAGCCGCAGGGCCGCAGTTGAAGCCGGAACCCCGGCACATGCCGTTCCCGGGTTCGAGATGGCGAATGGCAAAGTCAAATCGAAAAAGGCACCTGCCGAGGAAGAGCAGCCCGAGGAGGCTCCCGAGGAAGAGGCCCCCGAAGCTATAGAAAAATCTGCCCCGGTCGACCCCGCGCCCACGTCGTTCAGCCCGCATGCGGTCGAATCCACACAGCCTTCCAACCTGATCTCGTACACGAACATCGTGGTGGACGGCTATTATCTGGACAGTGTCTCGGAATATCAGAATGACGGAGACATCAGCTTTGGCGTCGGCAGCGATTACACTGCGGTGGAAGGAATCATCGGGTTCCGCGGCAACAATTTCCGCAACAGACCGGCATACGGTTTTGTGGATTATAAGGAACTTAAGCTGAACCCTGTCTGGTCGATCGATACGGACGGGCTTACTTACAACGGAAATACATGGACAGGAAGCGGCTGGACCGGCCAGCCTCTGATGCGGAAATGGCCGAAAGAAGTCAAGCAGCATATGAATATGTACGATTCGGCCAAGAATAAGGACGATCTTATCGAAGTAATCTATGCCTGCATGGACGGCTACGTTTACTTCCTGGATCTGGAGACAGGTGAAAGAACCAGAGACGACCTGTTCCTCGGCTACACCTTCAAAGGTGCGGGAGCGCTTGACCCCCGGGGTTATCCGATCATGTACCTTGGCTCGGGCATCAACAGCAACGAAGGAATCTCCCGTGCATTCATCATCAATCTGCTGGACTGCAGCGTAATGTATACCTTCGGTAACTCGGACGAGTTTGAGCTTCGAGGAGTCGATTTCTTCGACTCGTCGGCTCTGGTGGATGCCGAGACGGATACCCTCATCTATCCGGGTGAGAACGGTATTCTCTACCTGATGAAACTGAACACGGAGTACAATCAGGATGCAGGCACACTCTCTATAAATCCGAGCCACTTTACCAAGTGGAGATACTGGGGAACCAGGACCAGCGACGCGAGCTACTGGCTGGGCATGGAAGACAGTGCCGTGGCTTACGGCGGTTACCTGTTCGTTGCGGACAACGGCGGAAACTTCATGTGCATCGACCTGAACACGCTTGAGCTGGTCTGGGTGCAGGATGTCCTTGACGATACCAACGGTTCTCCCGTCGCTTCGGTGGAGGACGGTCATCTATATCTGTACATCAGTACTTCGTTCCACTACGGCTGGCGAAGCTATGACACCGCCACCATCCCGATATGGAAGATCGATGCCGAGACGGGCGAGATCGTATGGCACACAGACTACACCTGCGAGACCGAGGACGGCGTATCGGGCGGCGTGCAGTCGACCATCGCTGTCGGTGAATATGACCTTTCCGATAATATCTATGTGACAGTATCCCGTACAGGCGGCACCTATGCAGGTGTTCTGGCCTGCCTGAAAAAATCGGACGGCAGTGTCAACTGGGAACACAAGTCCGGTTATGCCTGGTCCTCGCCGGTATGCGTCTACAGCAAAACGGATGTCGGTAAGGTCCTCTACTGCAGCAGTGACGGAAACATGTACCTTCTTGACGGTGCGTCCGGCACAGAACACAGCACGTTCTCGCTGTCGGAGGGCGTGATCGAGGCATCACCTGCGGTTTATAACAACCGCGTGGTGGTGGGAACCAGAGACTGTAAGATCTGGTGTGTCGAAATAACGTAAATATTGTCGAAATATGTCGAAAAATGGCAGAATTTGCGACCGAAATATCTGACAATAATATGGATTTATCATCCCCCACATGCTATACTGATTCAGAAGTTTGAGTCAGGAGGACAGCATTGTGGGGGATTTTTTTATTGAAAACAAAGACGCGCTCCCTTCTTCTTTTGTCCTGAACGGCCATTACGTGATCGAGGAGATGATCGGGCGGGGAGGTTTTGGCATCACATACTCGGCGTTTGATACAAATCTGCGCATCAAGGTGGCCATAAAGGAGCTGTATCTTCGAAAAATATGCAGGCGGAGGCCGGACGGAAATGTGACGTCGCCCGATGAATACAAAGAGGTGTTCGACGCAAACCGTAAAAATTTTCTGGAGGAAGCCAGAGTCATGGCAGGGCTGGGAAGTGCGGAGCTGCCGGGCATCGTTAAAGTCAGAGAGTTTTTTGAAGACAACAGTACCGCATATATTGTGATGGAACTGCTTACAGGCATCACGCTCAGAGAATACGTAAAGCAAAAGGGCGGCCGCCTGTCGGACCAGTATATGTGTATGCTGCTGAACCGTGTGGCCGAAGCAATGCAGGAGATGCATGACCGCGGCATTATTCACAAGGACGTAAGCCCGGACAACATTATGGTGGAAGCGGCCGGAGGAGCGAAGCTTCTCGATTTTGGCGGCTCCATGCGGCTCGACGAGGAAAAGCCTCTAGTGCAATTGTCCTACAGGCGCGGATTTGCCGCACCCGAGCAGTATTCCTTCCGCTTCACCCCGGGAAAGACGACGGACGTATACTCGCTTGGCGCGACGGTGTACTTTTGCCTTACGGGCAAAAATCCGGTCGACGCCGAGGAGCGCGGCAGAGGAAGAGGAATGCTTTCGCCGCGCGAACTGGGAGCGGATGTGAGCAGCGTCACAGAAAGAATTTTGATAAAAGCAATGGATCTGAGACAGGAGAGCAGGTACCCTGATGTACGTTCTTTCTGGTCGCAGCTGAGGGAGAGTATTTTTACGCGGCGAGATCGCGGACCGGATCAATTAAATAAGAAGAAATCCGCCGCGGGAAAGAAGAAAAAGATTCGGCTGCTTCCTGCGGCGGTTTTTATTGCAGCCGTATTGGCGGTTGCGGCGTTTTGGGCAATCACTCTGCGTAGCCCGAACGT
Organism: uncultured Lachnospiraceae bacterium; assembly: GCA_902803215.1. Taxonomy (GTDB): domain Bacteria; phylum Bacillota; class Clostridia; order Lachnospirales; family Lachnospiraceae; genus Blautia_A. The sequence goes on along the minus strand of CADCPK010000533.1, from coordinate 5,811 downwards.
CGAAGAACCGGCGGAGGAAAGCCCACCGGAGGTTACGGATATGCCGGAACCGGAGAGGGACACCCTGCGGGACGGTCTTACCGCATATATCCCTGAAGAAGGGATGTACCGCATATACGCATATGGAGGCGAAGGCCCTTGCCTGCATGTCTCGGACGACAGCCTGCAGGAGGGAGCACTGCTTGATGTGAGCGAAGGAACCGGAACTTCAAGGCTGTTCGGATTGCTGTCAACGGAAGCGGGAACTTCGCTGAGGTGCGCCGGAAGCGGATTCACGGTAAGCGTGATGGACAACTCTCCGGAGAGCGGCGCGTATGTATGCCAGAGGAAGGAAGACGGAACTCCGCTGCAGTACTGGAGCTTTGAAAAGGATACAGAAGGAAACATTTATATCTGTTCAGGCTTCGGCACTTATCTGGATGCGGGAGACCCGGGGAACGGCTCCGAAGCGAAAGTGCGGCTTAAGGATTTTACGGGGGAGGAGGGGCAGCGATGGAAGCCGGTGAGACTTTGGGAAGAAGAGCAGGGCTGATACGTATCCGGGAAATCTTTAAGGAGCGTATGTCGCTTCTTTGGGATCTTGCGGTCAATGACCTGAGGCGCGCACAGAAAGATACGGTGCTTGGGTGGGGATGGACATTTATTCGCCCCGCGATCTCCGTGGCTGTGTATTATGCGGTGTTTTCCCTCTTCTTTGCCATGCCCGAACAGTCTCCGGGGGTACCGTATTCGATCTGGTTCCTGTCCGGAATGCTGCCGTGGCTTTTTTATGCAGAGTGCCTGGGGACCGGAGTAAGCTGCTTTTCGGAGTACGGATATCTGGTCAGAAAAATCTGTTTTCCGGTATATCTGATCCCGCCGATCAGGCTGACCTCGACGTTTATCATGCATGTTCTGTGCGTCATGCTGCTTGGTGCCGCATGTGTGTTTGAGAATCACTTTATGCAGATCAGGCTCGTCTGGCTTTTGTATGTCTGTGTCTGCGAGCTTATCTACACGGGTATGCGACTGTTTGTCAGCGCTCTTCTTGCTGCGTTCATGAAGGATATGGAGGGCCTGACGGCAATATCGCTGCAGGCCGGCATCTGGGCAGTCCCGGTGCTCTGGAACATAAAAAAGGTTCCCCGGAAGTTTGCGGCGCTGCCGGCCTTTAATCCTATGTATCATATTGTTCAGTGCTTTCGGTATGCTTTCGGGTGCGAAGGATCGCCGGGGAGCGGATTATCTTTTGCGGTATTCCGGGCAGCCTGCGGCGTGCTTCTGCTTCTGTGTGTGCTGCTGTACAGAAGACTCCGCATGCATCTGCCCGATGTGCTTTGAAGGGGGGAGCAGGATGGAGTTTGCCATTGCAGGTGAGCATCTTTTTAAAGAATACAGGCTGTATCAAAAACCGTCAGACCGGCTGATCGAAGCGGTTACGGGCGGCAAGGTCACACGGGGGAAAAAGCATACGGCTCTCGTAGATCTTTCGTTCTCGGTAAAGAAGGGCGAAGCTTTTGGCATTATCGGGTCCAACGGGGCGGGCAAGTCGACGCTTTTAAAGATCTGTGCCGGAGTGCTCATGCCCGATGCGGGAGACCTGCACAGAGACGGAAAGGTTTCGGCACTGCTGGAGCTGGGGGCCGGCTTTCATCCGGACTATACAGGCGCAGAGAATGTACTGCTGACCGGAAGGGTCATGGGAATCCCCCGCCGTGTCATGGAAGAGAGGCTGCCGGGCATCCTGGAGTTTGCGGGGATCGGCGCGTATGCGGAGCAGCCGGTAAAGACCTATTCGAGCGGAATGTTCGCGAGGCTTGCTTTCGCCGCGGCGACCAACGTGGATGCCGACATCCTGATCGTGGACGAGGCGCTGAGCGTGGGAGACATATATTTTCAGAACCGATGTTTTCGCAGATTTGCCGAGCTGAGAGAGAAAGGCGTTACACTTTTGTTCGTCTCCCACGACCTTGAGACGGTCAGACGTATGACGAACCGCACCCTGTGGATCGAAGACGGGACCGCAAGGATGTGCGGGGAGAGCAGAGAAGTATGTAACGCTTATGCCGCGGAGATCCACCGGAAGGAAAACGAAGATCATCTGAGGAGGAATAAGACAGAGACGGATCGTGGGGATGAGATGCCGGCTGCCGGGCATGGCTGCCGGGAAGAATCACCGGTCATCCCTCCCGGTGTCCCTGAAATCGTACCCAAGGCGGGGGATATTCTGAGCGACCGTGTACGGATCATTTACTGCTGTTTCGAGAACGCGCAGGGCGAGGCCGTCAGCGAACTGACAGGAGGTATGTCCTGCCGCCTGGTGATCGTGTTTGAGACGAAGGAGAAGCTGCAAAGGTGTATCGTAGGGTTTGTGCTGCAGAACCGGAAAGGTGTGTCGATCATCAACAGCAATACGCTGACGGTGCAGGACGGAAAACCCTTCCCGGTGCAGGCGGGCAGCCTTTGCCGGACGGAGTTTGCCATGACCTTTCCGGTACTGTATCGGGATATTTATCTGGTGGACTGCGCGGTGGCGGACGGAGAGTCGGTCATGGAAAACGAGATGAAGACATGGATATACGGTGCCGTGTCTGTCGAGGTTCATCCACCGAAGACCTGCCTTGCAATCATGGATATCCCGCAGAAAGTCACCGTACGGACAACCGATATCGGACGGAAGCAAAGTGCAGCTGCAGACAGAGGGGGTGGGGTGCATGCACAGGTATGATATTAAGCTTGACGTAAACGCCGAGGACGCGCTGAACGTGATCGCGGGGGACATCCCGCCCGGAAGCAGTGTGCTGGAGCTGGGATGCGGAAACGGCCGTTTTACAGAGTATCTTATGAAGAAGAAAAGCTGCAGGGTGTACATAGTGGATAAGGACAGGTATCTGTTTCACAAAGCCAGGGCTTTTGCGCGCGATGGCATCTGTGCGGACCTTCAGGGCACAGAGTGGAAAGACTATTTTCAGGGCAGACACTTTGACAGGATAGTTCTTGCCGACGTTCTGGAGCATCTTTCGGACCCGGCAGATGTGCTGAAAAGCTGCAGAGCTTTCCTTAAACCCGACGGGTCGGTCCTGATCTCTGTCCCCAATTTTGCCCACAACGATATCCTGCTTCAGCTGTACCATGACGACCTTCCTGTCTGGGAGACCGGAATAATGGACTACACGCATATGACCATTTTTACCGGGAAGGGCCTTCCGGGCTTGCTGAAAGACTGCGGATTTTCGCCGTCAAAAACAGCGGCCGTGTGCAGACCGACAGGAGAGACGGAGCAGCCGGCAGGAAAAAAGGCAGGGTCTGATGCGCTCATCGCCGAGCTGGAAAAAAGAGAATACGGGCACGTTTACCAGTGGGTCGTGAAGGCTGTGCCTGTCTGTTCATCGGCGAGCACTCCGGAAGAACGGTACCGCGCGGAACTCAGGCTTCTGGAGGAAGACAGGCTTCGTATCCTTCGCGTATCTGCCATGAGGGACGACAATATACTGTACCTGCAGCGGCAGCTGCGGGAAAAAGATCTGGCGGAGGAAACGCTGGTGAGAGAAGTGAAAAAGCTGGAGAGGGAGACATCACTCTACAGGGATTCCACATCGTGGAAGGTCACCGCGCCGCTGCGGCGGGCGGGGTTTTTCTTTCGGCATCTGCTGCATGTCACAGAGCATGCCGGGATCGATCAGGTACCGGAACATAAGGCAGAAAAGGAGATGACAGGCCGGACGGAGTACGATTTTCGCACCTTTGATGCGCCGCTTCAGGAGCATCGCCCGCTTGTTTCCGTCGTTGTTCCGTGCTATCAGCATGCGAAATACCTGGAACAAAGGATGGAGTCTGTCTTCCGGCAGACTTATGATCGCATCGAACTTATCCTTCTGGATGACGCTTCTACGGACGGCAGCCAAAGGATCCTGGAAAAATGGGCCTGCAGATTTGCCCATGTAAAGCTCTTTTTTAATGAGGAGAACAGCGGGAGTGCTTTTTCTCAGTGGCTCAAGGGGATAAATATGGCGGAAGGCAGTCTCATCTGGATCGCGGAGAGCGATGACTTTTGCGGGGATGATTTCCTGGAAAAGCTGGTTCCCTTTTTTGCCCATGAGAGCGTGATGCTGGCGTATGCAGGCTGCGATTTTGTGCGCGGCGGAAGCATCGTGTGGACATCGGAGGCTTATCTCTCCGACATAAGCAGGCTTTCTTTTGACAGACCTTTTGTCGTTTCGGCCGCCCGATTTGTGCGGAGCGGGATGGGCGAAAAGAATCTGATCCCAAATGTGAGCAGCTGTGTGTTCAGGAACACGGGGCCGGTAAGAAGTGAACTTGCGGATCGCCTGTGCAGAATGAAACTCTGCGGAGACTGGCTCTTTTATCTTGACCGGATACGCGGAGGATGCGTGGCCTATACGCCCGAAACCAGGTGCGGGTACAGGGTGCACGCTGCGGGGACTTCTCTGCAGGTGCAGAAGACGAACCGGTACTATGCCGAGTATGCCGAGGCGGTCCGCTATGCGGCGCATTATTACCGGCTGCCGGAGGGGTGTGCCGGGCGGGTGCGGAGCCGCCTGGTCGAGCATTTTGTAACCTCGCGAGGAGCAGCTTCGGATGAAGCCGGGAGAGCTGTCGCGGCATTTTATGACCCGGAGACGATCGCAAAAGAGGCGGAAAACAGAGCGGTTCATGTGCTGATGTGCGGCTTTTCGCTTCGGACGGGCGGCGGAGAAACCTTTGCCATATATCTGGCCAACGCACTGAAAGAGAAGAATATCACAGTCACGTTTCTTGACTACGGCGGAGACACCCGCGACGAAAAGATCAGGATGCTTCTGAGGCGCGACATTCCGCTTGTCACGCTCACATCGACGGACATTCTGATGCGTGTGATGGAGGAGAGCGGGGCAGATATCGTGCACTCTCATCATGCGTCGGTCGATGGTGCCGTGGCAGTCTGGCTGAGAGATTCTGCGGGCGGCCCGAAGCAGGTCATCACCCTGCATGGAATGTACGAAACGATTCCTCCCCGCGACGCGGTCAGGACCATCGACGTACTTAAAGAGACCTGCAGGCGCTACGTGTATATTGCCGGGAAGAACCTGGGACCTTTCCAAAAGTGCGGAGTGCCGGCGGAGCGGTTCGTGCGGATAGACAATGCCCTGCCGTGCGGAAAGTGCCGGCCTGTGGACAGAAAACAGGAGGGTTTTACGGACGAAGACTTTGTGTGCGTCATCGCGGGGAGAGGGATCCCCGAGAAAGGATGGGCGGAAGCGGTGAGCGCCGTCCGAAGGGCAAACCGGGCAGGCGGCAGGCGAATATGCCTGATGGTCCTGGGGGAAGGACCGATGCGGGCCAGGCTTGAGCAGAAGGATGATCCCTGTATCCGGTTTGCCGGGGTGAAGGAGAACGTCAGGGATTATTTTGCGATGGGGGACCTGGGACTTCTGCCTTCGAGGTTTAAGGGAGAGAGCAGCCCGCTCACCGTGATCGAGTGTCTGCAGGCCGGACGTCCTGTTATCGCTACGGACATCGGGGATGTGCGGCATCAGCTCCTCGATGAAAAAGGGGAGCCGGCGGGGATGCTTCTGCGTCTTCACAGGGGAAAAATAAGCGTCAATGAACTTGCCGACGCTATCATCAGGCTTGCCGGGGACGACGCTCTTTACCGGAAACTGTCAGAAAGATGCGCCGGTGCCGCGAAGAAATTTGATATGGGGCAGAATGTTTCCGCGTATATCGATGTTTATCGGGATGTGCTGGCAGAAGATGGGGAGAAATGCTTATGAGACGGCTTTTCTTCCTGTACATCATGGGATACGTTGTGCTGGTCGCGGCCATGTGCTT
>CADCPK010000532.1 GCA_902803215.1 uncultured Lachnospiraceae bacterium | reverse complement strand
TTCTTGCTCAACATCATAGAGAATGTGTTTCAGCTGATTAATAGAATAATAGACAAGAGCCATATTTTTGCTGTTCTCTATATTGTCGATGCAACTCGCTGCTTCAAGGCTTTCTGTCGTCGTCCCGAGCAGGATAGCCCGCATGCGCCTGGTCACATTGTAGACAGATTTGTTGATCTGGTTTACATACAGAGTAACCGTGTTTTCAAGATACTGCGTAGTCTGTTTTCTTGTATATTCGACCATGCGGCTACTGAACACAGCCATGACTGCAAGGAGTGGTACAAAGATAATGAAAAGAGATATGAACCTTGCGGTAAATGACCGCCTTCTCCATTTTCTACTGCCCATGGCAACATCCTCCAGCAACCGAATTATATCACACGGATCACAACCACGCCTATCGAGTCATCTTCCTGATCGCTCATCCTTTTACCGCCCCGGTCATGATCCCGCTGACAAAATATTTCTGCAGGAAAGCAAAAAGAATCAGAATCGGAAGCATCGCTACAAAAGCAATAGCCATCCTGATGGAAACAGTCGGAAGCTTAGCGAGTTGCTCAGATGCATTAGCTACAGAGCTAGAACTCAAATACTGTATATCCGAGACAATCTTGTTCAAGTAGTTCTGTATACTGTATAGCTTTTCCCCTGTACGTCCGGTCAGATAGTATAGTCCATTTGTCCAGTCATTCCAGTATGTGAGGCCAGAGAATAGTGCCATCGTCACGATAATAGGTTTACCAAGTGGAAGGACTATGGTAAGAAAAGATCGAAATTTCCCGGCACCGTCCACCTCAGCCGCTTCCAATAACTCAACAGGAATATTGGAAGCAAAGTATGTTCTCATCAAGAGCACATTCATTGGATGAAGCATAAGATTAGGTATAATCAATGCCCATATTGTATTTTTGATTTTCAAATAATTCGTATATAGAAGATATGTCGGGACAAGACCCCCGTTAAAAAGAAGCGTAAGCAGGACAAACCATGTAAAAAACTGCCTGTGTGGAAGCTTTTGAAGAGAAAGCGGATACGCAAGCATTGAGGAAAGAATAATATTTATCGTCGTTCCTACCGCCGTAACAAAAATCGTCACTCCATATGCGCGAAAGATCTCTTTTCCATTTGCAATAATGTACTCATACGCGTAAAAACTAAGTTTCTCTGGAAAAAAAGAATATCCGTTAATAACAAGAGTGCTTTCCTCCGTGATGGAAGACATGAATACAAGAACAAATGGTAGTAATGCAATAATGGTTACAATGACCATGACTGTCATTGAAATTCTATTAAAAATTCGTTGATCTCTTGTTAACACAGCTTTCCCCCAATCATTAAAACAAAGCACTTTCCCGGTCGATTTTCCGAATAAAAAGATTGCATATCAAGATGAAAACGAAGCCGACAACTGACTGATAAAACCCGGCTGCTGAAGCCATCCCGATATTTCCAAGGGTAAGAAGACTCCGATAGACGTACGTATCAATCGTGTTCGTCACTTCAAAAAGAGATCCGCTATGAAGCGGAACCTGGTAAAATAACCCAAAATCCGAATAGAATATTCTTCCCACATTCAAAAGGGCAAGCGAAATTACAGACGTCTTCAAGCATGGAAGGGTGATATACCGGATCTGCTGCCATTTCGATGCTCCGTCCAGAATAGCAGCTTCATAATATGTTGTATCGATAGCCGTTATTCCCGCAAGATATACCAAGCATCCGTATCCAATACTCTTCCAGGTATTAACCAAAATCAGAATAAATGGCCAGTATTTTGGTTCGGTGTACCAGGAAATGCCCTTTCTCCCGAACAGGGGTAGGATGGTATTATTCATCATACCTTTATCTGGATCAAGGAACGCATAAACAATATAGCTGACAATAACAATGGACATCAGGTTCGGGAGAAGCACTGCGCTCTGAAATATCTTCTTTGAGATTTTTCTACGAAGTTCACTAAGAAAAATAGCAAAAGTAACGCCCAGAACCATATTTATAAAAATAAACGCAATATTATAGAGAATCGTGTTGCGGGTAATAATCCACGCATCTGAGTTTTGAAAGAGGAATTTGAAATTATCAAATCCCGTCCAAGGACTTCTCAATATACCAAGTTTAAAATTAACCCGTTTGAAAGCAATAAACAGCCCGCTCATCGGTATATAATTATTGATCAGCAGATAAAGCATCCCTGGCAGCATCATAAGGTATGCAGGATACCATTTTTTTAATTGCGCTTTACGTTGTTCCCGACTGCGCTTTTCTGTTTTCATGCCATTTTCTATCCTTTCTCAAGTATGCAGTTGAGGAAACCCCGGGACTTAATTTCCCGGGGTCCGATGAAAGTTTGGCTTGTGTGATTATTCTTTTGCTCCATTTTCCGCAAGCCATGCGTCAAATTGGGCCTGCTTCGCTTCACAAAGTTCGCGTATGCCATTTTTTTCCAACTCTTCTGCAAAGAGTGGAATATACTCATCCGGATCAACTGCACCAGTTGCAAGAGAAGTATAGTATTTATCTTTTACATTGTTCAGTGCTGTCATGAGATTCTCATAGCCCGTCGGATCAAACGCAAAACCAAATGCTTTTGAACGCAGCCCCGATGCATTGAACTCTGCCATCTGTTCTGCTACATCCGGATCCGCTACACCTTCCCATACCGAGCATATGAACTGGTTCGGGATTGCCCAGCTAGTCGCATAATGGTATGTTGCAGTCTCTTCCGTAACGCCTTCTGGGTAGTTGATCACATTGTTTTCCTTGTCAACATAATCCCAGTCAATGCCCTCTTCTCCCCAATTGAGCAGCTGCATTATTTCGCTGCTGCCATAGAGATAGTCCAGAAGCTGCATTGCTTTTTCGGGGTCCTCACTGTTAATCGGGATTGCCCAGTTAACACCACCTGTTGCCCCTGAAAATGCTACATGCTCATCAAGAGGTGCATAAACCATTTCCTGTCCGCCAAAGGCTTTCGGGGAATTCGGCATCCAATACATCATTGCCGCAAAATTGTCACCCGCACGGAACGCAGCTTCAAACGCAACCGTGGTGGTAGCCGCATCCTGGTTGATGTAACCTTTCTCAAACCAGCTGTGAACCAGACGAAGCTCATCAATCCATTCTTCACACT
>CADCPK010000531.1 GCA_902803215.1 uncultured Lachnospiraceae bacterium | reverse complement strand
ACTCCGTCTTTGCCTTCAACTTTAGAGATAGTTGCATCAAAAATCTTGAATGCCTCGTAGGTTTCACCTTTGGCTGCGTTTTCAACTGTAATGGTGCCAGTCGTTGCGGTGATTTTATCGCCTTCTGCCGCGAACGCCGTCACCCCGATCATGCCGAGAGCCATGATGGCCACCAGCACAAGAGCTGTGAGTTTTTTTACATGTTTCATAAATGTCATCCTTTCTTGAGATAATCTCAATACATGATTTAACTTCTTTACACCCCTATCCTACCAGAACCGCCGTCACCGAAAGCGTCAATGATTCTTCAGGCAAGAGTTTTTTTCGGGAATCACTCCCGTGCGGGCAATCGGACATCTGGTGCCCTTGTCTGCACTCCTCCCGAATTCCCTCTGATCACTGGCTCTCCACACAGACAGCGAATGCCGGGAATCGTCGGGATCTGCCGATACGGCTTGCCGCGAACGTGCGGAATGATACAGTTGTAATTAGGCACGGCATTCACCTCCTTCCTCGAAGTGCCGTAGAATCAGACATTATATAAAAAGAGTATCATATCATAAAGTATAACTCTTTTTTTACCAACGCGGTAGATGAATTATCTCTTTCTTTCGAGTAATTTTCGCCTTTTTAGTTACTTTTTTAACAATTCGATCAAATGTTGTAGTCATTTGCTCTTATTTAATTGTGCCGATTTCGTGGAACGGCCAGGCCACAAACATCAGTTTGCCGACCAGCTGTTCGCTTGAAACGCAGCCGACAGCTGTGTTTCGGGAATCGATCGACACCTCGCGGTTGTCTCCCATCACGAAAATACGGTCTTCCGGAACCTGGTACGGCAGCTCGATGTTGCAGTCGCCGAAGGCCTTCTCGGTGATGTACGGCTCATTGAGCAGGGCCCCGTTGACGTAAACGTTTCCGTTTTCATCAATATCGACCCAGTCACCGGCCTGCGCGATCGCGCGCTTCACGAGGATCTTGTTGTTATAATAGAAGGCTACGATCTCGCCGGACTTGAAGTCATTCTCCTTCATCGCCACGGCGATGCTGCCATTCTCAAGCGTCGGTGACATGGATGAACCGAAAATCCTCAGAACCGGCAGCCACAGCGTCGCAACAAGGATCGCGATCGCCGCCACAACGATCAGCGTGAAGATCGTGCTGCGCAGGACCTGACGGAACCGGCTCCTGTAGCGCACGCGGTTGAGTTCCTGGCGGATCTCCCTGGAATTGGGATACCGGTCTTCCAGATCCTCAAGGCCTTCGATCGTGACGTCGGCAGCTGTGCTGATATCACTCATGGCTTATTCCTCCGGCTGCGCCTGTCAGGTAATCCGATGCGACGTCCGTGCCTTCCTGCTCCTTGATCCGGGCTGCCAGCTCCGCTTCGATTTCGTCGCGGTTGCTCAGATTGAGGGACGCAAGGGCTTTGACGCCTGCCAGATAGTCATCGGCGGCTTTCTGGGCGGCTTCGAAGATTCCCGATAAGGAAAGCGCCGCCTCCGCGATATTGCCGGCTTTTGACAGCTTGATCTGCCGGTCGGCTTCCTCGGCTTTCAGTTTTTCCAGCTCTGCTTTTGTATTCTCCAGTTCCTCGCTCATATCGAGAAGCAGCTCCAGCAGCTCCGCTCTGGTTAAGTGCTTCAGATCGCGCTCGGCGTTCTGGCCGGCCGCTTCGGCCTGTTTGTTTTCCTTTGTGCGTCTTGGCATGTTTCTTCCTTAAATATGTCGTTCCGCCTGAAAAGGCGGGTCTGCGTTATGTGGTTATTTTATCGGGTTCTGCGTCAATTCATGCGTCATTTTTTGACGATGCCCTCATTTTTTACTCACTTTTTTCAGAATCGTTTTCCTCTTCCGCTTCGGCGACCCATGAGCCGTAGTCCGGCAGTTCTTCAAGAGGCGTATTCTCATAAATAGCGCTCTCCATCAGGTGAATCATCTCCCAGATGGACCGGAAATTCATCGTTTTATCCTTGTCCGCCCATGTGATCCGGCCCTGCCAGGTATTATTCTGGCGGTGCTGCACACGCACGATAAAGGTCTCAAGGTAGCCGTGCTTTTCAAGAAGATCGTGGTCTGCCATCACTTTTTCCCTGTCCTTTCGCTTCGGATAGGCCGTCGGTTCATTCTGAAAACTGCGCACATTGTTGGCCCGCCGTGGGAAGTCCAGATAATCAAAGAGGCCTTCCATCAGATAGACCATATGACCAAAGCTTCTGAAATGCACCGGTTCATTGCTGTAGGAATGCCAGAATTCTCCCATGGAGAGCCCTTCGGCAAACCGATCGATGCAAATAACGACGCCGTTAGCTGTTCCTATGTAAAGCTGTGATCCCATTGGCTCACCTTATTTCACTTCTTTGCCGTCCGGTGTCATCAATACGCTGTTAACGTAGTACTGAACGCCTGCCCGCTGTGTCCCGCTGAGGAAGTGATAGTTGATACGCTTCTGGACGATGTTGCAGTCCTCACGGGAGGTGTTGACGAGGAGGGTCAGAAACTGGCCTTTGCCATAGCGGCAGACCGCGTCGGACCGTCTGACGGAATGCCATATCGCATCCAGCAGTTTTCCGTTGAGCCGGTCAAGCAGCGCTCCGTCTCTCATCGGGTCGCCCTTCTTGTCGACGATCGTGCAAAGCATCAGGTAAATCGACTGGCCGCCGCGTTCAGTCATGCGCTCGACCATGCGGTAAATTCCCTGGAAAGCCGGGTACGAGCAGACAAATCCTCCGGGCACCTGATCATGGGAACCTGTCAGCGCCATCTGGATCTCATCCAGAAGGGCGTATTTATGCTCGAGCTGGCCGCTCAGTTTCTCCAGCAGATTCATCGTGCTGAAGGTCGGCCGGAAGCCGAGCTCGTCCATGTAGTAACTCTCTGTCGCTTCATAGAGCTTGCGGGCTTCTTCGTCGCGGCCCATGCTGATCAGCGCTTCCATGGTGAGAGACTCCCACTCGGACAGCGGCTGGATCTTTGAGGCATAGAGGCCAAGATTTTCAAGCTGCGAATAATCCTTGTTCATGCGAAGGAGCGCAGCGGCATTCTGTACGCAGTTGCAGAAAATATTGCGGTAATGACGATCCTCCTGCGCCACCCAGATCATCTGGGTCTGCAGGGGCAGGAATTCTCCGGTGTATTTATCGACCGCTTCCAGATAGAGTCTGAGGCGGACGTCCGGATCTTTTTCGTCTTCCGCTTCCTTATATATACGCTCAAACACCCGGGCGTCGATCTCGACCGGGATCTCATCGGTCCAGTAGTAGCTGCCATCCCGGTTTTCGATATAGGACGCCGGCGGCAGACCCTCTTTCTCCAGGCGCTTTTTGGTGTTATAAATGATCGTCCTCAGCATATGAGAGACGTCATTGATCTCGCGTTCCTCAAAGAGGATATCCTCCAGCTGCGAGCGCCGGAACCCCTTCTGCCCGCTGAAAATAACGGCTTCAAGCAGGCGCACGAACTGGGAATCGCGGCTTTTCGGCCCCGTCCCGATCTCACGGCCTTTGTACGTCATAGAAAAGCCGCCGAGCATTTTGACATAAAGAGTGTCGTTGGTCTCCACTTACTGGCTCCGCTTTCGCATACAAATAAAAACAGACACTTCGCCTATTATTTATTCTTCTAAAATATAGCACAAATTCCCGCCAAAGTGTAGAGGCCACCTTTTCCGCCGTTTTTTTGTTATGTAACTTTTCTTCGCCGATCAAGTACTTTACTCGTGGCATTTTCGTTAGTTTTCGTAAATATTTTGGCCCGAACCGGCACCTCCGGCATCGTCTCATTCCCCTGCCGGAGGTGCCCGGAGCCCCTTATCCGGCTTTTTCAGGACCGGGACGGCGGAAGTGCTTCCAGCCGGTTCCCTATATTTGCCATTTTCTGCGGTTTTTGCCCCTAAATCTGGT
>CADCPK010000530.1 GCA_902803215.1 uncultured Lachnospiraceae bacterium | reverse complement strand
TTTTACGATAGAACCGTAGAACACGTGCGTTTCCTTCGCGTTTCCGTGCGCCTCAAAGTCGAACGACCCGTTATAGCGCAGGTTATATCCGCGAAGGAAGTATGTTTTATCGTTTGTTTCGCCTCCCTCGCAAAGAGCAGCGATCCCGTTGTTGTCCCTGCAGGTAACAAGGACAAAAGCACCGATGGACAGATGCATCCGTGCGATCTTGCCGCCATCCATCTCGATGACGGCACGGCGTTTTTCCGACCGTTTGCTTACCGGGAGATACACGTCGTTTTCGATCGTGAACCTCCGTTCTGACATATCGACGACCGTCCCGGATACCAGTACGATACCCGGGCGGTGCATTACCGCAAGAAGGCTCATCTTGGACCCTCCTTACGCGGGAAGCAGGATGATCTCTTCGTCATCTTCCTCGTCGTCAAGCGGATCCGATTTCGGGATGTGTGCCGCATAATCGATGTACGGCGCATTGGCGCAGGCCTTCGCGATCAGAACCATGCGGTTCTCATCGAGATAATCGGTCTGCATGATCCGGTCCGACAGCGTCAGGAACGACATCGCAATATCGTATTCCGTGCAGCGGATCGCGGGATCAAATTCAGCCGCCATCAGCGCTACCAGCTGGGATGCCCGGCGTTTACCAAGGATGTCCTGCAGCTTCAGTGCCTCCATGCCGTGTTCGATCGCCGCAGCGATCGCGTCATAATTGGCGGCCTGACCGTCCGTCGTGGACAGGTCGGAATCCCCGATATCAATCGCGATCTTTTTTGCAAGCGCATCCGGCAGCTTCCGGACCTGAGCAAACATCTTCGTGTCGATTGCAGCCATCATGTCAGCGACCGTTGCGCTCTTGATGTCCGTCTGCCCTCGTTTTGCCCCGATATGAACCTTCTGATACTCGTTTTCTACGACGTAGTATTTCGAACGGCCCTCACGGAAGGTTGAACGGACGATCACGGAAGAATCGCCGGTGTCAGAACTGCAAAGATACAGTCCGGGAATGATCTCCGATGAGATCTCCTTTCCGTGCGCCTTTCCGATCTCCTGGAAGTCAGACGCGGCATCCGGGAACTCCAGATACGCTTCCGCGAACGTCTGTGTCACATGCCAGTACCTGCACTCGGTCTTACCAAGCGCTGCATCCTGTGTGATCATATCGATGACGTCCGGAATGATCGTAAGCGGGATCGGCAGATATTTGTCAGAAGCCATATAAAACAGCTTCGTATCTACATTGCCCGTCGACGGATTCGGGAGAGACCGATACATAAGCTTTACGCTTTTATCAGCCTCATTGAACCCCTTCTGAAGAAGGAGATCCCGCTCCAGCGACGGCTTTAATAGCAGTCCTCCCGTCAGTCCCAACCGGATACCGATAGAATGAATCGCCTCATCCGCCACATAAAACGGAACCTTTGTCTCATCTGCCAAAAGAAACCCAACCTCCTTGAAGCATCGGTCTGCAAGAACCTGGTTACACTTATCTTTCTGGATAAAACCATAACGGAAGCCCTTGCTATCGCCAGTGATAAGGCCCATAAGCCGTTCTCCGCTGTCATTGCCAAGTACATAGACGCGATAGGCTTCATTGCCCTTGACCATGACAGACTCCTGTGCCAGCGAGTAGATACGAAGGCCTGCGGTCTTGATGCATTTGCATGAAGTCGCTCTGGCCATTTCTTCTACAAGTGCCCGGAACTGCTTCAGATCCGTCCCGCTCTTCTCCCAATCCTCCATTAAGCTTGTGTACTTTGTGTACATTTAGTTTCCTCCTTTTATCTCGTATTGATTTATGTGTTAACATTGTTACTGCAGCAGTGACTGAAGGCATTCGATCACATCTTCCAATGCTGTATACTCTCCGTCCTCAGGCTCATACGCGTTTTCAAGCATATAAAGATTCTGGATAAGCATCCGACGCCCCTCTTCGACAGAGGCGGCTTTGGAATACTGCTGTGCCATAAAACAGACATTCTTGCCGTCTGTAATACCGGCTTGTCTTAATCTGTTCAGAACAGGTAAAACCGTCTGAACGGTTTTTGCACGTACTCCCACGATTTGTTCCTCCTTTCGTTTGCTCCGGTGGTCAATCATCGTTAAAGCTATGTCCGAATGTTGAAAAAACATCCGAAACACAAAAAGAACAGACCATTTCTGATCTGTTCCCCTAGAGATATCTGTTTTCAGTTAGTATACGTGTCAGCCGCGTTCCTGTTGTTGCTTACGATCTGTTTCGCACCGAATATCGCCTGCAGCTTCCCGCTTCGCGTCCTCGAGCCTGTTGCGAAGTTCCTTGATCTCCGCATCTGTTCCACGCAGCCCCAAATCGCTTAACCGGGATCTTGTTTCGATCATCACTTGCTCGTTTGTAGGGACTTTGAGCCTGTATCCAAATCTGCGCAGAAGAGCAATTGTCGTTCGCACATCATCATTATTGCTCCTGGTTGAAAGCACCGCCAAGCATGGTTGACGCGACTCTTCTTCGCGAATTGTTGCATCGAACAGCAATGCATGGTTACTCCCCGCTCTGGCAACGACGGCTTCCTGTCCCTGAATTTGTACGGTGCGTTGCTCTTGACACTCCCCATGCCTAAAGGCAGGGGATTCTAAAGAAGTTTGCTTAAGAAAGCCTTATTCTTTGCGGACTTGCCAAGAGCCCTCTACACAGTCCTTCGAAATCG
>CADCPK010000529.1 GCA_902803215.1 uncultured Lachnospiraceae bacterium | reverse complement strand
GTCGAAAAGTCTTCCCGAGGAATGTTATAAGCGCCGCTGAAAAAAGCGGTGCTTTTTAACAGGACCGGCGGATGATTTGACTATTACCAGATTTCTCCACCGGAGGTGATGTCATCATTTTACAATAAACAGATTCCTGAAGCATAATAAAGCCATTCTTTATTAGTAAAGTACGAAAATGTCGATAATTCTTCTTGTCCTCAGCTGTCAATGTCGGAAGATCAAAAAACACTAACATTCTCATAAATCTAAATCCACTCATTCTTCAATCTCAAAAAATAATAATTCTGAAACATCCGCATCATTGATAGCTTCAAAAACACTCCTTGTGAATATTTTAATCGCATTATTAACAGTTTGTCGTGTTTCATTTATTATAACTTTCTGATCCATCAATTTCCACAAAGCATGCTTGTCGTCTGATTCAAATTGCTGTGGCTGAAGTTTATACACCTCTCTGTCAACCAAAATTCGATAAGGTTCCATAAAATCACAGGACAGATTAAAATGGTTGAACATATTATTATGGAATATTCCCAATTGCGTAAGATATCCATTTGCGCATATGTCGCGATTAAAAGCAGAGAGTATCATACTGTATCCATAGTTCAGTGCAGCATTAACCGGATTAAGCGCACTTCGTGTAAAATCCATCCCAAATAAAGCATTAAAATACACTTTGGCAGCATGTCCTTCTCGATTTGTCGCATCCATCATTTCTACTTGTCCGATATATGACTCCAAAAGAGTGGACTCCTTGTCCTTTCCTAAAAAGCGTAAAAATTGTGACTGTTTTCGGATCTTTTCTGAAATAATCTCCCGCCAAATTTCTGCTTTGATATCTCGATCCCATGCCACTTGTGTTCGAATTTTTGACGTACTGTCATGGCTACCATGGTGCGGAATCAATTCCGCAGTTGGGTTCCGCTTAGAATCGCAAAAAATCACTTTCACTTTCTTTTGTGTTAGGACCTCAATTAAGCATCCCGTAAGGGACACCACAGGATTTTCCAATACGAGCGTCTCAATCTCGTCTATTAATATCCTATACGTTTCTTTTCCTCGAACCACTAGATATCCCATTTTATAATCAAGCTTCGCTTGATTCGAGATAATAACCACCCGCCAGCTCATTTTAGCTCCAAAAAATTAAAATCCGATACTTTACTCCACAATCCACTTACAGAAGAATCTATCACCCGAACATCGGTATAGTTCTTTTTCCAATTGGAGACTGTAGAACTAAAATTAACTGTTGCTGCAGCTTTCCCTGCTCCTCCAATCAATTGCAAATCCACTCCACCGGTAGAATTTCTTGCAAATGTTCTATGAATATTCAATAGCACTTTGGTCTGTTGATCGATATCAAGTTTCATAAACGTATCTCTGCCATTTTCCAATGTCTTAATTGGATTATTAACTCTATACTTCATTATCGTATTTGTATATTTATTTATATAGAGATCATACAGAGCCAGGTTTTCCTCAGGACTGATCTGATCATGTTCTTGTGAGTATTTGAATGATTTATACTTACCACACTTTTCATCAAATCGCTCTAGTTTTTTTAAATAAAAGTTCCAGAAAGGTCTATCGGTAAACTGTGTCATTGGCTGTGCAATAAGACATTTCCCACCACCGCCAATTCCTGCCAAACTCACTTTATACCCATTTAATGAAAGAACAGTATTTATCTTCCAAGGCTTAAGAGCTAATGGAAATGATACTTCGTCTATTTTCTTTCCCAGGATGTTTTCCAACCGACGGAAAGTATACGTCTCAGCAAAATCTTTATCCTTTAGGAAACGTTTTCCATAAAGCATCTCTACTGACATAATTATGATTTCTGACTTCTTTTTTGTGGTGTACTTAACCGGGATAAAAAACATAACACCCGCTTTATTATACCCACCATATTTTTCCGTATCCAGCCCTCTCTTTAACGGAACCAATCCCTTAGCCGCCGCAACTGGTTGCTGATCAAAGAAGCCTCCACGCTTTAAATATGCATACTTAGTAAAATGCGCATTATTCTTAGATGCCGTTTTCTTAACCATTCCCAGCATCGGTTCTCCATCCCACACAGTTTTCCCTTCACATACCAAAGGATGTGTAAAAAGTGTCTTCGCCTTAATACTGTATTTTGAATGAATATTGAACCATTTTCTTGTAAATTTCATACTGTACACATTTCCTGTTACAATGTTCAAGTATGCATCTACTGCATGATGTAAATCGTTATAACTTCTGCTCTTATAAAGATCAAACTCATTTCGAAAATCTGTAACCAAACGTGCTTTGCAGTATACAATTTCTGCATCAGGAAATCTCTCCTTAAGAATCACTGCTATCGCTTTGGTAGCTTGCGATGTTTCCGTCAGCTGGCGATTGATAAATCCCTGTTTTTCATCATCGGTAAATGCAGTTGACCGTACTAACCTGTTATATTTTTCCTGACTGATTAGATTCTTATCTTTCAGCATATGCCAGAAACCTGACATCTTATCTCTAACATCAGAAGAAATTGGGTAAACGTCTCCCTTCTTCCCGTTCTCTTTCGATAAAACAAGAACTTTATTATTAATGATGCTATCATCTTTAACATATGCCTGAGGGTAAATGTGATCTACATCGTACCGCTTCGAAGATAACTGCTCCAACTCTATCGGCGTACCGGAATACATACATCTTCCAAGCTGCATATAGTACAAGAACAAACGATCGCTCTGTAACTTGTTGTCCGCATATTCTCCCATCGACTCCAGCTGCTCTTGCAACTCTCGAACATCCTCGTTTTTGCACTGGGAATACAGTTCGTAGATCTGCTCTTTTCGACTTTTTGTCCTTTTTCCTTTCTGCTCTTCAGTACCTCCCCGAGCCATCTCTACAAAAATCTTTTGTGGCTTTCCAAAAGCTTTTTCTACATCTTTAACTATTGCCAGTGTCCGATATATGGATCTCTTTACGCTATTAGAGATATACATTTCATCCAAGCGATCGGACAAATTTCTGGGATGGACAGAATAATAGTCTTTTTGATATTTTTCAATCTCTTCCGAAAATGTATATTTATCTGACAGGATCTCCATCAAATTATTAGAGGTGTTCCACATCTCTCCAATTATGGTAACAATTTCTCCTGTCTCTTTACATACACCTTCCAAGTCACACAAAAATCTCCCGGAAAGTCTTCCAAAATCATTAATTTTGATCCTACATATATATCTTCTATCCGAATCATTTATCTGGGGATAGTGCTTTTCCAGCCATTTTGACAAGCGAGTCTTGTCCTCTGCATAAGATGCTCTTTCTATTATAGTCTCGACATCTTGTTCTGATAATAATCCGCTTTCCATAAGCCTTTTGAATGCGATCTGCGATGCCAGACTTGATTTTATATCGACATCGATGCCGGAAACTAATTCTTCTTCTCCTTTTTGGATAATACCATTAGCTATAAGGTAATTGACGAGTCTTTTCCGTGTAACCTTTTTCAAGTTACTAAATAAATTGTTATAAATATCCTGTTTCAGTTCTACCGATATTTTTTCCCCATTAATCTTTATATTATTGATTTCGTTCAAAGTCATGAACTTACGGTATATCAGAGAATCTTTTGGTAAAACAGGTTCTCCCGGAAGGTATGTGCACTGGTTGGTCATTCTCTTTATAAAGTTCTGCTCACTTGCATCCAGGTCAACCATAGATTCAAAATTCCATGGATATATCTTTCCTGCTTTTCTCTCCAGCCATGCATACTCAGATTTGGCATTAAGGGGGCCAACAAAATACGGAATTTTAAATGTAAACACCTGATAAATTTTATCCGAAACAGAAATACCATCCTCGTCAACTGTATTTAAAAAGCCGAGGTATTCAGATGCATTTTTTAATATCTTTTTCAGTTCATAAGCATACAGTTGATATGGAATAACTCTATTATCTGTATTCTTCTGCTTTGGCATGAATTGAAGTAATTCAATCCTTTCTTCCATATCCCGGATAACTTCTTGGTCTTCCGGTTCAGGCACAATATCTTTAAGCAATGATTTAAGATATTTGGAGAAATCATCCAAATTTACTTTTTTAATTCCGGCTGTATTTCCGTTATTTGTATGATACGAATAAGAGACATAATTATTATTACTCTTGATGTTATTCCTGAATACCTCATCATATTTTTCAGGTAGATACTTTCGAACAATTCTTTTAAGCAACGCAAGATCCGCTTTATGCTGATCGTAAATTTTAGTCTTTGCTTCGGATATAGAATCCTCATCGTCCAATGCATCAACCAATATTGCCCAGTCTGTAAGCATTTTTAAATTAGCAATAAGTTCAAAATCTTCACCAATATTATCCGAAATAGCAGCAAGTTTCTCATCATCCATCGTAAGTGAAACAGATCCAAACTCATCATAATCTATATTGCAAAACAGATCTTTCAGTTTGCATGTTCCTCCCGCCAAAAGTTTCACTATGGCATCTCTATTATATGGAAAAATTTCTGTCGCTTCTTTGGAAGGCTTTTTTCCACCATACAAAAAACTTGCCAATTGTTTTGATTTATCTGTGATTCGCATTTTAGCTTTTAAAATATCACCAAATTGAGCGGGATCATCTATTTCCCATGGATATTCGTAACCTGCATCTTCAAAAAAGCCCAAAAATTCTTTATATAAGCCCGTAAAATCTTTGATCTTATCTATATTATCTACATCTATATTGCTGAGGAAATGTCCTCTATGAGCTACTAACCATGCGCATGCCAAATACACCAATCTCACATCGTGCTCATCTTTGCTGTTCATCAAATCGCAGATCAAATGATGTATTGTTGGATACTGAATAAAAAAATCTATATCTGTATAATCGACGTCGTTAAACAGGATATGTTTATCATTAACTTCGTCACGATAGAGATAGCTCTCCTGTTGCCTTATAAAAAAGCGTGGATCAACCTTTTCTACTTCAGGAGAAAACAGTTCCTGAATAAGCTTTACCCTTTGTTGTCTTCGATCCAGTCTTCTTCTTGCAGTTCGAAAAGATCGTCTTTCGCCATTCAAAGATGCTTCATCAAAAACCGTCGCACCCCACGCCGGTTCTCCATGAAATTTAATCAGTTGATACTGCTCGTCTGTGACAGCGTATCCAACAGAATCTGTACCAATGTCCAACCCCAGATAATATGATTTCAATTTCATATATAGACATTTTCCTTTCTCTGTGCTATACAAATAGAGTAATTAGCTTACCCTATATAATTACATTACGAGTTCAAATAAAAGTTTACTCAAATCGCTGATTTATTCAGCTGCACAGCGTGTGCTCTAAAAGACCTCCTTAGGAGGTCTTTTGTTTTTATATTCAGCTTTTCATGGGTACAATTATACCAGATAAGTCATCTATTATCAATAGAATTGTCAGAATTATCAAACTTTTCTTCCATGGTGTCGGTCTGAAGCGACATTTGAACGTATTTAGTATATCAGTAGTACTAATATATCGTATTTATCGCAAAAATACTCAATACAGATGCATCACCGACAGTTACTCATATTATGATGCATCATCTTTAAATAAAAAAACGGTAGCACAGTTTTCATCAACTCTCAGAGCATACCCCGGAATTCAAAAAAGCCAAATATCCGATGCCCGGCACTTATTCTATCCCACCTAATGATACCGCAAGCTTACAAGAAACTTGATTCCCTTCGTGCGCCATTACTTTCCAGCTCCACTGTATATATCCGTGAACAAAAAAGGCTGCTGAACTAACAAGCAGTTCAGCAACCTCTCCAAAAACAAAGAGCCATCCGGGCCACTGTTTTAGTCAAAGTGGAACGAGAATTGTCCCCCTTCTCACTCCACTATAACCAACCTCGCCTCTCCCGTCATTCCATAATCTGCTACTTCGGGAGTCAGGATATTCCAGCCCTGTTCATACCCCACGTCCAGCATCTTGTTGCGGAGAGAAGACGACACTCTCACTTCCAGCGTATTCTCGCCCTCCTGCACATAACCGGTCAGGTCGGCGCTGCGGCGGTCCATGTTGACGGGCACCTGTGTTCCGTTGATCCACAGGGCTGCGGTTCCTCCGCAGAAGCTGTCTGCCCGGAAAAGGATCCGTCGGCTGTTCTCAATTGCCTCTTTATCCAGTGTAAAGACAGTCGAATAAGTTCCCAGGCCGGACACAGTCTCGCCCACCTCGCTGATATCCTTCCACGGAATCAGCTCCTTAAGCTCCCCTGCATCCAGACTCACATGTTCTGTAGTACAGGCGGCTTCAGTCGTTTCGACACCCGTCTCCTCATTCTTTTCTGTCCTGAGAATCTTCTCTCCGGGCTCATACGAATCCACCGTAAGCGTCCACCCTTCGAGCGGCTGTTCGGTAATCTGCGTCTCTGTCGTGTTCTCCACCGACGCATCCGCCGCCTCTTTCCTCAGCGCCAGCAAAAGGGTCTCACCCGGCGCCAGCGTATAATCGATCAGCGTACGGCCATCCTCGGAATGATAGTTCTCTGCTTCCGCAACCTCTCCGCTCCACGTATCTATCACATAAGGTGTAAAGACACCGTCCACAGAAACCTGCCCGGAGGAATCCTCCTCGTCTTCGTACATATAATGGTACAGATACAGATAATCGGCCTCATCTGTGCTGCGAAGCACCGGAAGGATCTTTGTATTTGCCTCGGTATATTCCGCTCTCGGACGCACGCCCATCTCCTGCAGCGCTTCGTAGGCATCCTCCTCGGATTCCACTTCTTTTACATTAGTAAGTGCCTTCAGCTCTGCCGTGACTGCTGCCAGAGCCTCATCCTCACTGTTGTTGGACCCGGTGCGGATCGCGGCTCCTTCATTGATCTTCAAGACATCATCATTGGCCACGATCTCTTCCGCATGATTGACAAACAGAACCGGCAGCCCTTCCTTTGCCCACTACAGTATCCGTTCTGCAGCATCGAGCGGCATCTCCTCTTCCATGAGAATCAATGCCTGATAGGCCACTCCGTCTGCATTGATCAGACCATCCGCGCAGCTGACTCCTTCGTTCAAAAGCAGATACAGCGAGAAGTAATCGTAGGTATAGCCCGCGTTCTGCAGCTCCATATCTCTCCAGTACCAGCCATCCTGTGTGTGCGCCTTATTGCTGTAAACGCCTTTGTTCACAAAATTGATCATCCCACCGTTAGTCAGACGGTTGTTGAACGCATAGTCCGTACGAAGAATCGCCAGATCCATCTGCGGAACCCCCGCCTCCAGAGCCTTCTGCAGGCGACTGTAGTGCAGGTTCTGCGCCGGATAGTCATCGTTGGCCGGCTGACGTTTGTTAAACCGCTCGGACCAGACCGCATCCATCCCCTCAAAGCCCGGCCACTGCACATATTCCTCCGGGCCGTATTCCGCGGAGTAGCCGTGCGTCACCGTCTTCTGGATGCCGGATGCATACTGCATGTAGAAGATCTGCCGTTAATAATTGTTGTCATAGACATAGTTGCCCGAGATGAAAGCGCCGGTCTCGCTGGACATCCTCTTGTTGAACAGATGCGCGGCGCCGGCCATATTCCGGTGACTGTCAATCTCGTTGCCGAACTCCATGGATTCCGTCTCGATGTAATCCAAAGAGGCAGCCGGCTCAGAAATCTCGAAGGGAGCTCCGTAAGAATTCTCTGCTCTCAGCTTCATATTCTTGCTGTGCAGCCAGTCTGCCAGAACCTGAAGACAATTCTCCGTGTACAGCTCCGTCTGGGTCTGCATGAAATCGTTCCGCAGATCGTCGATGAAAGCCTGATCCGTCTCATCCGCCGGCTCATAAAAATACACATTCGGCGCACCGAAGGTTCCGCCCATCTTAATCAGGAAAGGCAGATATGCATCCGCGGAATAAGTATTCCTGGTGGAAAACTACTCCAGCATATCCGTGCACCACAGCTGTCCGGTAGTCTGAGAACCATGGACCGAAAGTTCCAGAGAGTCCATGTAAAGGTCACACTCGTCAATCTGATCGATCAGTGCCTGCACATCGTCTGTCAGCACATTGGTGTCCCAATAATCGATCAGCGCCTCGGCTCCGGCGGTACTCAGATAGTTAATGGTATAGCTTTCAGAAATCGCCGGTCTGTAGGACTCGCCTGTCCCGTACTGATAGAAAGCAAAAATTTCGTAGTCCTTATTATCGGGCGCGGTGTAATCGATCCCGTAAACGCCTTCCTGCGAACCCAGGATCACACTGTCCGTAATGTCGGTGACGGTAGATATGTCGATCTTTGAAGGTGTAATAGTCGCTCCCATCGCCATCTTCTCAGACTTCTCACTGCCCCTCTCGGTCACGACCGCCGAGATCACCTTTACCAGTGTACTCTTCTCCACCTTTCCGGGCAGAGAAATCTGCGGAAGATACCCTTTATAGGATGTCGGAGTGCCGTCGTCATTTCCCTCCAGGCTGAGGGTCACATACCCCAGCTCCTGCGAAGCCGCTTCTTCATCGGGCGTGATCGAAACCAGGTTAGCCGTCGCCCAGTGCGTACCGCTGGTCATGCTCACGCTCATCCCCAGTTTTTGACATTCTTCGATGATCACATGCGTGTCGTGGATCCACTCGGGAGAGCCCCAGGCGTATGTCGCATCGTCGAGGTACTGCGATTCATCCAGCGTGACAAACTCCACTCCGCCGTAGCCTGCATCGTACAGCTCGTGGATCGACTCGATCAATGTCTCGTCCGTGTGGGACCCTTCGGCCAGCCACCAACGGGCGTAAGGACGGTACTGCATTTCCGGCTCGGCGTAGGCAGCCTGAATTTCGATCAAGAACGGATCTGTTTCTTCCGCCGGTACTATAGAGACAGCTGTCATAAGCATTGCCATCGCACTAATTGCAGCGAAAACCTCTTCCCCTTTTTCATTCGGCATTCTCCTTTCAGAATCATTAAATACTATATGTGTATATTTATACAATATCATGATGATTCCGGTTTTTTCCGATGAAATCGAAAACGGTCATTCAAGAGACGCATTTTGCATAACAACGGGATACTCATACAGAGAAATCTTCGAGAAATGATGCTTGTGGTTGTCTTTTTCGGACTTCGAAGGACTATTCATACAGAGAAGTCTACCAGAAATGATATTTGTGGTTGTCTTTTTCGGACTTCGAGGGCCAATTCAGACAGAGAAACCTACGAGAAATGATATTTGTGGTTGTCTTTTTCGAACTTCGAAGGGCAATTCATACAGAGAAATCTACCAAAAATGATATTTGTGGTTGTTTTTTTCGAAACTTCGCGGGCCAATTCATACAGAGAAGCCCACGAGAAATGATGCTTGTGGATGTCTTTTTCGCACTGCAAAGGACTATTCATACAGAGAAATCTACCAGAAATGATATTTGTGGTTGTTTTTTTCGAACTTCGCGGGTCAATTCATACAGAGAACCCCACTAGAAATGATGCTTGTGGTCGTCTTTTCTGAACTTTAATGTACCGACAAGAGGACGGCTCTCGACTTTTTCAAGTCTCGAACCGTCACCATTTACTCATATTTCTTGCGTCCAGAACTCTATAGCCATCTCCACAACCTCTTCCGCCACCGTACTCAGTGAATGTCCTTCGTGTGCAAAGAACCGGATTGGGACAGCAAACTTCTCCGCAAATGCCTGCGCTTTCTGCGGATCGATCACTGTATCCTCCGCTCCGTGTGCCATGGCCACTTTATTGCTCCCAAACCGCTCAGGATCGAAGATGGCAAACAGGTCATTAGCCGCAAGATCATCGTAGAACCCCTGCGTAATCTTCACCGGCTGATGTTCGTCATCGAGACTGTGATAAAAGAACCCCTGCTCTTCAAGCAGCTTCAGCTTCTCCCGCTCCTCCGCCGACGGATCGTCTTTGATGAACAGATCCGGCATGTTCACGGCGCCGCTTCTGAAGAAAGCCTTCCGCCCTGCGTGCTCTCTTGTGCTGATATACAGGCCGATCACGTAGGCACCATAACTTGATCCGAAGTAATAAATGGGCAAATGAGGATAGTTGGCTTTTATGTACTCTTCAACCGCTGCAATACTGTCTTTGCAGGCTTCGACTCTCAACGTTTCTTCATATGACTCTTCTCTTCCGTGTCCCGGCTGGTCAATACCGATCATTCCCAGTCCCGCAACGGGGAGCTTTTGGAGCAGTACGCGGTAAGTAGCGCACTCCTTGCTGCTCGAAAAGCCATGCACGGCGATCACAATGCCTTTACAGTTATCCGGGATCTCTTTTATGCAGGAAACGGAGTAGCCGCTTCGCTTCTTCAATACAAGTTTTTCCATAAGCCAATATAACCTCCTTAGGCCTCAACAATTAGCTTTATTATAATACAGTTCTGAGGGGTTTTCCAAGTGAAACAGAGAACCGTCCGAGCCCACTGAAGAAATTGTCCCAGGTCTTATGCTCACCTTTTCAGGCCACGAATGACACATTATACAGAGAAATCTACAAGTAATAATATTTGTAGTCGTCCTTTTCGAACTACGAGAGGCAATTCAGACAGAGAAATCTGCGAG
>CADCPK010000528.1 GCA_902803215.1 uncultured Lachnospiraceae bacterium | reverse complement strand
TTTCAAAGATCGATAAGGTCATTCTGGTTGGTGGTTCTTCACGAATGCCTCAGGTCGCAGCAATGATTTAGCGGGATTATCATGTAACTCCGGTCCTCTCTGATCCGGACGAGGCGGTTGCAAAGGGTGCAGCAATCTATGCAAGCAATGAAAAAGCGTATAACGATTTTGTGCAGAAGGAAGCAGCCTATACCGGCAAATCAGTTGAAGAATTAAAAGAGCTGAATCTTGTCACAGGGGAAGTGGACAAAAAGTTTGCGCTTACTACAGGCAGTGCGGGAAGCGGAGCGCTGAAGATTAACATCACAAATGTTCTTTCCAGAACATATGGAATAGAAATTCAAGGTAATGACCGGCGCATGCATATTTTTAATATGCTTATGATCAACGATAAGCTTCCTGCTACAAGGACGGAGACATTCTATACAGCTGCAAACAATCAGGCCGCAATTGATATCAAGATTTATGAAAGTCGTTCAACAGATGAGCATATGGAGATCGAGGGCAGAACTCCCTTGACGGAAATTGAAATGAAGTTTCGAAATATGGTTCCGAAAGATACTCCTGTCATTATGACGACGGCATTGGATAATTCCGGGATTTTACATATTATTGCTGAAGAACAGATGGGACATTCCAGGCTTGATACTACTTTCCAATTGTCCAACCAGATGTCTGATGAGGACATGAGGAGTGCAGCTATTCGAATGAATTCTGCAGCAATCGAGTAAAGGAGGTGCTTTTGTGGGTGCAGCATTTATACTGTTTGGAGCGGCGCTGCTTTGCCTGATTTTCTTTCTTTTGGGAACAGCATGCAAACTGCTTTCTTCATGGTTATACGGTCTGCTTGTTTCAGGGGCAGGAGCCATAGGGATTACAATTCTGATCGTTTTAGGAGAAATATTTCTCGTAACGGTATATTCCATTGCAAGCGGTATACGAACATCAACCCTTGGAGAGGCTCTGGGCAGAATAGCGTTATTCGTTTTTATATTTGGTATTTTCGCCGGTCTGTTTGGAGGGTTAGGAGCAATTTTACTGGAGGTAGCGCTGGTTGTTGGGGAGGCTGTTGTAAATGTGTTAACCATTATCCTGGAGACGGCAACCGAACTATTTGAAAAAGCGTATGCTTATTTTCTTTCGGTAATTATGAAATGCCTGGATCGGTGCTGAGGAGGAAATCAGATGGCAGACATTCAAGAAAAAATGCTTAGCAAATATGGCATAGACATTGATAAAGAAAACATTTTCAAACTCTATAAGATCGATAAGCCTGCTCTGACTGCGGAGGAACTGAATGTTTATATAGAGTCAACCAGAAAACGCTGGATGCAAAGCATTAATGGAGCCAATGAAAAGAATGCCGAAAGAGACCGTGCTAGACTGGAAAAAGCTGATCAATTCGAAGCGATCCTGAGGGATGAAAAGCTTCGAAAAGAAGTCTTTGACTATTATAATAAGGGGGCTGGGAAACGGGATCAGGCAACCTCTAGCGGATCAGCAGGAAATACTGAATTTGCCAGAGATTATTTCAAGCTGATAGAGACTTCAAAAAAGATCAGAAAAGAGGATGTAGAGTTCTTCTTTGACTACTATCAGCGTGAAAGAAAGAATAAAAACGCTATTCTCAGCATGCTTGAAAAGGAATTCAAGGTAAGGGGGCTGGGAAAAGAAGATAAGTATGCTTCAGAGGATGAGGATAAGGACATTGATGGAAAGACAAAAGACGAAAAAAGTCCTCTGATCGTCAATTTGTTCCAGGAAGCTACAATATTAAAGCTCCGTAAATGCGTCGATTTTTACGAAAAGGCTCTGCAGAGCGAGGATGTCTGTCAGAGATATCCTTCCTTAAAAGAAAGCCTTTATGATTTCCTCGAATTGAATAAGACTGACAGCATCCAAAAGTTTTCTGAGTATGTTTCCGCAAAATCCAAGGAAGTGTATGCGGTAAGACAGGAGAGAGGGACGGACTATGTGCCGCTTGTGGATCTGTTTAATTCATTGCAGACAATTGCAACTTACAGGGATGTTGTCGATAACTTTCCGGAAATAAAACTGCTTATCAAATATCCAAACCTGACCCCTTATATGTATTCATTTACAGAAATGAAGCCAAACACATTGAAAGGGATCATATCTGTTGCAGGCAGGGAATATTCATTTCGGGACGATGCGGATTTTATCTTGAATTACTATAATCCGGTTCATGATAACTTCGGTATAACGAATAGCGGTATCAGCAATATTCTTAAAAAAGCCGAGAATAAGGCAACACAGAATCAGATTCTTAACATCATTGATGAAAAGTTGGGAAGGAATAAGAATGGCGCTCTTCCTATATGGGCTGAGATCATTCACTGGTTAGTCTACTGGCCGGTATTCCTTGTGTACCTGGTTTTCGAAGTATGTAAAGCTGTTTTTACAATTCTTCCAAAGCTTACGGTTCCGATTTTCATAGCCGCTATTCTATGGGAGAACTGGCAGATCCCCAGAACGTTAGAATTCGAAAGTCTGGCTGTATTGGCGAAAATATTCAATAAGACAGAGTGGCTTCTCTTCATAGGTGATGTTGCAGGAGTGGCACCCGGAAATGCCTTTGAGATAATATTGGCTTCTGTAATCACTATCGGAATGTTTTTCATAGTATACATAGTACCTGCATTCTTCGTTACTATGTTTGTATCCGAGTCTTCTGCAATTTTGAATGAGCATTATGACTGGATCGGATATGAGCGAACCTTCCAGGCGATTATTCAAAATATGAGGGCAAAGACGGTTGAACAGTTTCGCAAGAAACAAAACTTATTTGTGAAGAAAAAGGTATCGGCAATAGTTACTAATTTGTTATGTGCTATTGCAGTTATAGCGATTGTTTGGCTCTTTTTCAAAATGTTCTAAAAATGTGAACTAAAACTTCTTGTATCCTAAAAGGTGAAAATTCAGTTTGAAGGAAGGCAGCTTTTGATTATACTGTCTGTCACGTTTCATAAAAGCGAAAAGGATGTTGTTTTGTGATTTATTTTACTATCTGCCAAAGGCTCGATCAATGAACATAATATTTAGATTATGCGGCGGGACTGATGTGAGACAATTTATAAAAAAACGAAGTATACAATCATTTGGAAAGGTATCAGATGCAAGGCCTCAAAATAATACAATTATGGGAAATAAGCTCGGGGCAGAAAAGTGTGATAGAATAGACAGAACAAAGTGCTGCCGTACAGATCATTTTACGGCGGCATTTTGTGAAAATCGTCTTTATGAAAAGACTTTAAGGAGAGACCCAGATGGCTACTTCAGGAAGGCGTATATCGACCATCCGGCAGGAAGCAAAGGACTTTTATAGGAACCAGGAGAACATTGCGCGTAAGTGGTTAGACCAATACGGCAGTGTTACACGTGATAATATTTATCAGCAGAACCGTGCGTGTCTATCAGAAATCTTCAATATGCTGGATATTGTCATGGAAAACTGTATCGATGAATTCCGACATACCCATACAATGCTGGCGATCGAAGGCGGAGAAAAAGCAACGGCATATACCTTCCAGGGAGATGATGGACAGGATGTCCGTTTCATTATACCTACGACATTTGCATTGCGAGTAAGGGCGCTTCGGGCAATTGGTTACGCGATTTCTGACGAGCTGTTGTATGATACAAGACTTCTCAGGAATGAAACGACCCATGGCAATCAGACTGTTGTCCTGCAGCATATCGAACTTGGCTATGATGAAACCATGAAAGCAATGCGTTCCATGGGAGATACCTTGATACTTCTTCATATGCTTGCCCCAACTCTCCGAGAACCTACATATGAAATCATGAGAGTTCGGGAGGGAGACACGCTTAGAAACGGAGCTTATATAATCGGACCGCTTATTGGTGAAGGCGGAATGAGTCGTGTCTATAAGGCATCTCAGAAACGAACTGGCTTGAAACTTGCTATCAAGGAAATGAAACCGGGAAGCTATTCTGAAGAGATGCTTCGCAGAGAAGGCGATATGCTGATGCACTTGCATCACAGTCAGATTCCCCAGGTACACGATACCTTTTTCGAAAATGGGACCTATTATATTGTTATGGATTTTGTGGAGGGGATAACCCTGAATCTGTTTCTGAAAGAGCATGAACTAAGCAATATATCAAGAAAGGAGATTGCCAAAGGACTATTGGAGGTTCTGAATTACCTGCATGGATCAGATGTGAATCTGGTCTTCTCAGATCTTAGTCCTGAAAACGTTATTATTGACGCTAGTGAAAAACCGCATCTGATTGATTTCGGAACAGCGGTACGCTTGAATGAAAAGCAGAACCTTTCTGTTGGAACTTTGGGTTATGCTGCTCCGGAAGTGCTTTCAGGAAGTACTCTCGATGAGCGCACTGATATTTACTCTTTCGGTTATATTTTGAGGTTTCTGTATACCGGTCTTTCCCCGCACGAAGAAAAGGAGAAGCCGACAGAAGAGTTAGTTTCGGATTCGCTGGTTGCCAGAGTGATCAACAAATGTACGGAGATTAACCCTGAGATGCGATATGGAACGGTTACGGAATTGACAGAAGCCTTGTATCCGGAAGGCCTTCCAAAGGATTCTTATGTTTCCAGAAAAGCATTCCGAGGAGTAGTAGCTGCAGCTGGGATTTTCATTTGCTGTACACTTATATGGTCAGGAATTAGTAGCCAACGCGCGCAAAAAGATATGGAAGTGCTGGAGAAACAATCACAGAAGACGATACAAGGATATCAGGAAACTCTTGCAGATTACGAAGGAAGAAATTTTATCACAATGGAAGAAGCCGGTATAGATCCGAAAGAAACGATCGTTTGGCATGACAGGAATCTGGAAAAGGCTATTCGAGAAGAAACTGGGATTGCGAAAAGAGACATCTGTTATGGAGATCTTTGGAACTATGAAAGATTTGATCATCTTTCGGGTCGCGCAATTGAAGATCTTTCCGATCTATCAAAGTTGGTGAATCTCACAAGTCTGGAATTATCCGATAACAGCATTACTGATCTGACTCCATTAGAAAAGCTGCAAGGACTGTCTTATCTGAATTTGACAAATAATCGGATAGAGGATATGTCCCCACTGAAAGGCCTCGAGAATCTGAGAGTGTTGTATCTTGATAAGAATCAGTTGAAGTCTATCTACCTGTCGGATGGATGGAACTCTCTTGAAACTCTGGAATTGGGAGAGAATCCTCTCGGGAGTATTATTCTT
>CADCPK010000527.1 GCA_902803215.1 uncultured Lachnospiraceae bacterium | reverse complement strand
CTGCTGTGTGCATATTCGATCACCTTATCCATGTCAAAGTCAAAATATGGCAGCACGTCTATCTTGTTGATGATCATGGCCTGACACACTTCAAGCATCAGCGGATACTTCAGCGGCTTATCGTGACCTTCCGGGACGGAAAGGATCATGACATTCTTTGTCGCGCCGGTGTCGAACTCTGCCGGGCAGACCAGGTTTCCCACATTTTCCAGAACCACAAAGTCGTAATCGGAAAATCCCAGTTCGTTAAGCCCCTGCTCCGTCATCCCCGCATCCAGATGACACATGCCGCCGGTGTGGAGCTGGATCGAAGGGATTCCCAGGTTGACGAGTGTCTGAGCGTCCACCGAAGAATCGATGTCCGCCTCCATTACCGCGACCTTCATCTTTTTCTGAATAATGGGAAGCACCTTCGAAAGCATAGTCGTCTTCCCACTTCCGGGCCCCGACATCAGATTCAGAAGAAAGGTTCCGTTATCCTTTAACATTTTTCTGATGCGGTCTGCTTCTTTATTATTATCTGCAAATACGCTTTCTTTTATTTCTATTACTCTTACAGTATCCATTTAATTTTACCTCCCGGAACGGGGGACGGTTCCTCGTTCCACTTCGAGAAAGACAGGGGACGGTTCTCTGTCTAAAAAAGCACAAGACAGAGAACCGTCCCCTGTCTTTCCAAAAGGACCGTCCCCGTGTGTGTTATTTACTTAATCTCCCACACATAAGGCTCCCCTGCAGTGCAGGCTTTCCACTCCGGCACACCTTCTCCGTTGGGATCGCCTGTCTTCATAAAGTTTGCCCAGGCGTTCACCATCTGCCGGCTTATCTCAAAATCTTTGTCTTCCATCGGTCTCCAGCAGCGGCCCAGAGTTCCGAACGAATACCAGAGCTCTGCGGAATGAAAAGCGACATCCTTCTTTCCTTCTTCTCCAGGAAGCTCGTGGTTAAAATAATAGCAGTATGCAGGCGGATTGCCAAGCTCTTCCTGCCGTTTGCACCAGTTTATACACGAATCCATCAGGATTCCGGGCTCACCATTCTCCCTGTCCTCCGGCGTACGTGCAAGGTCATCGGTCACGCACCCGGCCATATAGGGGATCTTCTTCATAGAACCTTCGGCGTAGATTTCCTTGACATTTTTCTGCAGCAAATATCCGTCCACATTCGGAACGATAAAAAGGGTTCCTTCCGCTCCGGATCTTTCTCCGCTGAAGATCTGCCGCATCATCTCTCCGTCAAATTTGTCTTTGGCAGCCAGAAGCGTCTCCGTGTCCATAGCTCTCAGCTCTTCGAGGCTCTTCGCACCGGTATTTTCCACAACTTGCTTTCCGTACTCCTCTTCTTCTTTGAGGGTAGGCATCGCGACAAATCCCTGCGTCGATACCACGCCGCTCTGCAGTATGGCTTTTTTGATCTTGTTTCCGGTCAGCGGCGACGAAACCAGCGCCTGCGTGCTCATGCACCCCGCAGACTGTCCGAACACCGTGATGTTCTCGGGGTCACCGCCGAACGCCGCGATATTCTCGTACACCCAGTTGAGCGCCGCAACCTGGTCATACATTCCATAGTTGCCCGAAATTCCCTTTTCATCTTCCGCGCTGAGCCACGGATGTGCCAGGAATCCGAAAATACCGCAGCGATACTCCACAGACACGAGGATGATCCCCCGCCTGCAGTATTCTTCACCGTCGAACTCGATCTCGCTGTTGTATCCGCCGCCAAAACCGCCGCCGTGGATCCAGAAGGCCACCGGAAGCTTCTCGTCCCCCGTAACGGCAGGAGTCCAGATATTCAGATACAGACAGTCCTCATCCGTCGGAGGCAGAAAATCCGGATTGCTGTAAAATTCTTTGTAATACATGCTTCCCCACGGCGTGTCGGGAGTCGGAAAATACTGCGGCGTGATCTTCTCGAAATGACCGCAGTCTTTGACTCCCTCCCAGGGATCGAGTTCCTGCGGACGTTTCCACCTAAGTTCTCCTACAGGAGGTTTTGCGTAGGGAACACCTTTAAAAACAGTATAGCCTTCCTGTGAAACACCTTTAAGCTCACCATATTTTGTTTTTACCTGCATCTCAATTCTACCTCTCGATCTTAGTCTTAAACTTCTGCATAAAATTTCCGGTTAAGAACACACGGGGACGGTCCTTTTGTGTTCCTATAACTATAGCGTTATAATATACAAAAAACGCAATCAAGGCTTCTTCCATAATTGCGTTTTT
>CADCPK010000526.1 GCA_902803215.1 uncultured Lachnospiraceae bacterium | reverse complement strand
GTTAACAAGAAGAAATCTACCGCAACCACTACAACGGGATCAACAGGAACATACGGATCGGGCGGTTATTCCTATGGATATTCAACCTACGGAACAAGCTCGACCGGAAGCGTCAGAACCGGAGACGATACAAACACGATGATGTTTGTTTACGAAGGACTGGCGGGAGTGGCCCTGTTTGCTGTAGCAGCAGCTCTTATCAGAAGACGCCGCAGAAGCAGGAAATAACAAATAACACCGGATAAAACATCGGAAAACAGAGTACGGTGTCCGGGAGAACAATAAAAGGAGCCGTGAATCAGGGGATATCCGTGATTCACGGCTCCTTTTTTGGCGGCGATGAGTGCTCCGGGTCATTTCTGATGAATATTCGAATATTCATTTTTTTTCAAAAAAACGTGGATATTTGATTTTGTCCTCCGTACATAAGTGTGTAAAGATAATACAAACACATAATAATAAAGATTGATATAAATGGAGGATAAAAATTATGAGAGTAAAACATTTTGTTATCAGTGGATTAGCGGCAGCAATTATTGGACTTACGGCTGTTTCAGCAAGCGCGGCGACTCTGCCGGATGGTGAATTTCAGATAGATGTAGATTATGATAATCCGGAAGCAAATGCAGGCAATTATGACTGCAGCGATTTCGGACTTGAAGATTGAAAATAGTGAAATAAGCGGAAATGATAACATAGACGCCTAAGAAGAAAGACAGCCGGGACAGAGATCAAATTCTCTTTCGGCTGTCTTTTTTGAGTACACATGAAAAGACCACTGAAAAAGTTGGATGAGTAAATAGGGGACGTCCCCATGTACTCATTTCACATTTACTACATAAAATGAACACGATTTATTCTCAATTTACTGCTAAATTTTCTGTATTGAAAAACAAAACGATACTTCAGATGAGGAGAATTGATCATGAGAAAAAAATGGATCGCGGCAATGACAGCGACTATGATAGCAGCAAATCTTGTATCGTCAGTGCCTGTTGTATACGCAGAGGAACAGAGTGATGAGGCAGCTGTATCTACGGGAGAAGAGGAAGAAACCCCGGATACCGGCATAATTGAGACTGATGAGGCAGAACAATCAGATACCGAAGATTCTTTAAATAACAGTGCTTCTGATAAGCAGTATATCGAGAACATTCTCAATCTTAAGAACAATGAATCTCAAACCTGGACTTATAATGCGGAATCTGACAGCTGGACATTATCGGTGGTATCGGCTGTCGCTTATCCTGTGCTGCCGGATCAGCAGGGTGTGTCGGTCTGTGTGCCCGGAGCTTATGTGCTGGGAATTGATACAGATGGGGACGGATCAGCGGATATTACAGCTGAGAACTTTTCCGATGATCCCGATGCAAACGCTGATACAAGCAACTCCGGTTCCGGTGCAAGCGCAGCTGAAGGTATTAAAGGAAGCCTTGTGATCAATTACGAGGCTGAAATCACAAGCTCAAACGGACAGACTTACACAGCATCCACCGCACCGGTCATCCTGAACACAGGGGCAGCGGGTTATGGTTCTCAGAGTAATCAGTTAGCTTCTTCGACTTATGCTTCTGAGGGATACATTAATGTGGCCTGTGGTAATCGAGGCAAACAGGACAGCTATACCGATGAAAACGGCGATACGGTATATACAGGAGATGCGCCTTCCTGTCTGGTGGACCAGAAAAACGCAGCCCGATTTGTGAAATACAACATCCTTCTGGGCAATCTTCCGGGATCCGTCGATTTCTTCGTTTCTACAGGCGGTTCAGGCGGCGGTGCCCATGCGACAATGTTTGCGGCAACCTCAAACAACGAGGATTTTTATGACTATGAGATCGAGGCCGGCGCAGTCGGTGTTTATCAGAACGAAGACGGTACATATTCCACAACTGTGACTATCGACGGAACCGATTATGAGGCAAGGCACTGGGATTCCTACTTGCTGAAAGTGCTTCAGGAGCATGCGGAAGAGTTGAGTGAGTTGTTCAACAAATGAAACAGGGGGAAACACAGGGGGACGGTCCTTTTGTGTTCGCACGAGCAGGTGGGAAGGTGAACATAAGTGCGCCTCCCCACCTGCTCGCGAACACAAAAGGACCGTCCCCCTGTGTTTCCCCTTGTTTCAGTGATCTGCGTAATAAATCTCAGCGAGCCCCCCATGCGAGGTCTCTCTGTATTTCTCGTTCATATCTTTTCCTGTCTGGTACATCGTCTCCACCACTTCGTCAAACGAGATCTTTCTGGTGGAGAACAGGAAGCGGGAAAGGTTGACGGAGCTGATGGCCCTCATGGCGGCGACGGCGTTTCGTTCGATGCAGGGGATCTGGACGAGGCCTTTTACGGGGTCGCAGGTCAGCCCGAGATTATGTTCCATGGCGATCTCGGCGGCGTATTCTACCTGCTCGATGTTCAGACCGTACAGAGAAGCGAGCGC
>CADCPK010000525.1 GCA_902803215.1 uncultured Lachnospiraceae bacterium | reverse complement strand
CTCGCCGCGCAGGTTCCGCCGCTTGTTCATCTGAGGATGGATGAATGATAGCACAGACGGGAAAAAGATAAAAATACAAATCACATATGTGTTATCATACGGAAAAGATATGATAAACAGACTGGCCGATGTCTGATCATCCAGCCCGGACGGTGCAGAATGAAAACGTGCAGAACGACCGCGATTTATTCTATTGCCTAAGCTTCCTGCAGATGATAGAATATGAATCCACAAAGAGCACAGGAGGAGGGTCGGGCACCAGGATGAATCAGAACAGCCTCAGCACAGAAGAACTGCTTTCTCTTCTTTTCAAAACGCCGAATCTTTCTTATTTTCTTGATGGAAGGAGTTCGGATATCACGCTGCCGAGTTTTCCGGAGTATATTTCTTCCCTCTGCGCGGCACGGCAAGAGGTACCGGAGCATATAATACAGAAGTCCGGACTGGAAAAATCGTTCGGGCACCAGCTCTTCAACGGAAGACGTACGCCGTCCAGGGATACTGTCCTGCAGCTTGCCTTCGGCTTCTCACTGTCAGTGCCCGAAGCGCAGGAACTCTTAAGAGTTGCGAGAAAGAGCCCGTTGTACCCCCGTGTCAAAAGAGACGCAGCCATCCTGTACTGTCTTTATCACGGATTCGCGTTTGTTGACTCACAGATCATTCTCCATGATCTGGATCTGCCTCTTCTGGGGGGAGGTCGAAAGAATGACTGACAGAGCGACTGCCGTACAGGAAATAGAAAGCCTGTTCTCTCAGGCCGGCTATCCGGATGATTTTCTGGCAGATTTTGATCAGCTGGAGTGCCTGGCTTTCCATCACGGCTGGGAGACCTTTCTGGTGAGGGAAAAAGCAACGCAGCAGCTGTATGTCGCCAAATGCTATGACGCGTCCCTGTTTCAGGAAAAGGATTCATGCAGTATACTGACTCGTCTGCATCATGAAGGACTCCCGTCCTTTTACGGAAGCTACAGAAACGATTCCATGTTTGTGATTGTGCGTTCCTATATTGAGGGAGTCCCGCTCAGTGACTATGCGAGAGACAGAGCGCTGTCTCAGGCGGATGTGGTCCGGATCTGTGTAAAGCTCGCCGATATCATCATCTATCTTCATAGCCTGACGCCGCCGGTGATCCACCGTGATATCAAGCCGGAAAACATCATCGTAACCGAAGATGAAAACATTGTTCTGATTGATTTTGATATTGCCAGAACGTTCAAGATCTCGGAAGAAACAGATACCGTTTTTTTGGGGACGAAGGGCTATGCGCCGCCGGAACAGTATGGATTTACACAGACAGATCGCAGATCCGATATCTATTCCTTCGGCGTGCTGCTCCGGTTCCTTCTGACGGACAGCATACGGGAGAACAGCAAAATCCGCATGTATCGGCCGCTCCGGCGCGTGATTGACCGATGTACGGCTTTTGCACCGGAAAGTCGCTATTCAGATATGAATCAGGTGAAACGGGCTTTGCTGTCCGCAAACCCGCGAGCGCAGGCGATGCGGATTGCAAAGATCTCAATCTGCGCCATAACGGCAGTGGGAGTTCTGTGCTTTGCCGGAATCAAGATTTACGAGAAGGCGACATACAATCCTTTCACGGACGGCTCTGTCATCCCGCTGGTCATGCCGGATGAAGAACGTCAGATCAAGGCGGTTTCTTACCTGCAGGAGAAATACGGAACCCGTCTCTTTGATGACCGTGCCGCATATTATACCGTGGGGATGATGAAAAACACCATGATCGAGCTGTTCGGCCTGGATGAGGACTATGTTCGCATTCCCAACCCGGCGGAGCCGCCGCAGGAGAGCGAAGCGCACCTCCTCCCGTGGTCATTGGATGACGGGCAGTATATGGACAGGGGCGATCTGGCCTACTACGTGACAAAAGCCTATTGGCCGGAGGTCGCTGCCGACTGGTCGTCCATCAGGGGAAACCCGGAAGAATATCCCGGTATTACCGTGTCCCTGACATGGTGTAAAGAGCATGGGATTCTTACCGGTGTCAATCGTCCGAGGGATATCTCCTGCGGAGAAGCGGCAATCGCATTTGCCAATGCAGATCAAGTGTTTACTGAGCTGCAGGCCGCGCAGAATAAAAAAACTTGATCAGGTGGGCATGATGCCCACCTGTTTTC
Organism: uncultured Lachnospiraceae bacterium; assembly: GCA_902803215.1. Classification (GTDB taxonomy): domain Bacteria; phylum Bacillota; class Clostridia; order Lachnospirales; family Lachnospiraceae; genus Blautia_A. Next base: position 1,183 of record CADCPK010000525.1, on the reverse strand, counting down.
CTTCCATGTTTACTATAATGAAAAAGCACATCGCTATTCAAATATGGGAGGAAATGAAAATGACAAGAAACAAAAGAGCAGTTTCCTGGCTTTGCATTGTCTTTCTGCTTGCCGCCATTATGGGCGTCGGTAAAAGAGAGGCATTTGCGGCATCTGCCGACACCCCCGCGAACGGAGCCGGAGAGAAGGTCAATCAATCCGCTGCGGTGGACATGGCTCCGACACCGGAGGACTTTGCGGGAGAGTACACGTGCACGACGATTTCATTCGGAAACAATATTGTGCCCCTGGACGAAGATCCGTATACGCTTACGATCGACGGGGAAGAAGCGGTTGTTGTCGGGCTCAATGAACTGGGGACAGATCCGCTGAAGCTCCAGTATGAGGATGGGGAGCTGTATTGGATTCCCCCGGAGGAGAGTGAGAGAGTCTTCACGCTGCGTCTGCAGGAAGACGGCGTTGTGACGCTGACCTTTGATCCGATTCCGGAGGCGCCGGTGTTCCGCTTCGATCCGGTGGAGCCGACACCGGAAGATTTTGCGGGAGAATACACCTGTACGACGATTTCATTCGGAAACAATATTGTGCCCCTGGGTGAAGATCCTTATACGCTTACGATCAATGGAGAGGAAGCGGTTGTTGTCGGGCTCAATGAACTGGGGACAGACCCGCTGAAGCTTCAGTATGAGGATGGGGAGCTGTATTGGATTCCCCCGGAGGAGAGTGAGAGAGTCTTCACGCTGCGTCTGCTGGAGGACGGCGTTGTGACGCTGACCTTTGATCCGATTCCCGAGGCGCCGGTATTCCGCTTCGACCCGGTGGATTCCAAAGGATAAGTTTTCCTGCATGAAAACAGACAGGCACACGATGAACTCAGTTCCCCAATTGCGGGATTCATCATGAGTTCGTCGTGTGCCTGTATCAATTTACCTCGGAAGGGGGAAATCTTGTTCTGCGATTTGATACAATCGCATGGTAGAGCATACAGACTGAAAAAACCCTTGAAATCAGGCGCTTTTCGAGAGTGGCCTGATTCTTTTCTATCCGCAACGATAGCGCAAGCCGCTCTCCCGATCAGGTGAAGGAGCGGCAGCACGGCTGGGTGCATACAAACACACGATATATCGTGTGATAGTACAATCGTGTGATTGTTTGACAGTATAAAAATCGGCGGTGCCGGAGT
>CADCPK010000524.1 GCA_902803215.1 uncultured Lachnospiraceae bacterium | reverse complement strand
GTGTGCTCCTTTCCCTTTCGGTATGTGTATATTCGCTCTAAAGCACACATATATCAAGTACATATTTGGAAATATTTAGTATTTATTCAGATACAATGTGAAGTCCCGGACGATCCGCATGTTCATAAATCACCGCGATGATCTCATCCTGTTCTTCCTCATCCACGCCGATGCTCGCCAGCGCCTGCCTTGTCCCGCATTCCGGACAGATCAGGGTCTCGTTATCAATCCTGGACAGCGCCGGATGATCGGTATAATGTTTTCCGCACAACGGGCAAACTGCACCGCGTTCATACTCTTCCTTCATTCCATCATCGCCTCACTTCTTTTTATCGCGTCCTTAAGAAACTCTTCATCAAATCCGAATGACTGGTACCCTTCGAGGCACGTCCTGACGTAAAGGCGGCTCGGGGTTCCTGCTAGAGCATCCTCTCGCATGATATATACGAATGCATCTCGTTTCCGGGTCTTTTCAGTCTTTATCTCTCTCACCGGAACATGCATCTCGGTTTTGTAATAAAAGTTAGGATAACCTTCGTAATAGTCTAGTGCCTCCTCATCTGCCGCGCTCACCTCCCAGATCGCAATTGGAACCCTGCCATCTTTTGCGGGCTCAATCGTAAGGTAAGCCCCGGTCTTGCTACCCTTAAACAACAGCTGCCAGCCTTCCATCTCGCCAGTTCCGATAACCTTGGCATCCGGACACCGGTAGCTCATCTGCGGAACATTCAGGTTGCTTCCATATGCAATGTAATACTTTTTCATCTCGACCTTCCTTTCCGGGGCAATTCCCCTTCTACCGCCTTAAGACCGCTGGTGCGGTCAGTGTGCGGCGGGGTAGCTGGCCTGCATCCTTCAGGCGGCTGCTCTACCGTGCCGGAAGGCCGTGTCGCCGAAAAGGTTTCTGGTCAAAAAGTCGCGGGCTGTTTCAAATTCTTCTCCTATGAAGCCCAGTCGCAGGAGCCAAGTTCTCATGGCGTATTTCGGGTTTTCGTGCTGCTGCGGTTTTGCTGAGGCTGACCTCTGAGTCTTTGCCATCTGGGAAAGGGCCAGGCACAGCTGAATGTAGCTTTTGAGCTGTCCCGCGTGGATGCCGTTCTGCTTTCCGCCTTCGGGCTTGTCAAACTGGAAAAGTCTGAACTCAACCGTTCCCTTTGTAAATGTTGCGTGGTAGTTCAGCATGTGGTAGCGGCTGTCGTTGTAATGGTGATCTCTTCCGTAGCTTGCACCCTGCGAAGTGTACCAGATCTCTGCAAGAGCCACCATGGTCTTCGGCTTTCTTTTGTTGACCTTCTCAAGAAATCTCGGGTCGACCATCTTGCAGAAGCTTGCGATCCTGCCGTGGTCCAGCTTCAGGGCTTCAGCGATCAGGCTTTCATGGCTTGCCATGATGTTGGCGAGGTTTCTAAGGGTCTGCGGCGTGTGGCCCTGGGCTCCGATATGGATGTGGATCCCGCAGCCCCGGCCGGCGTCGCTCTTTGCTCCCGCGTGGCGCATCTTTCTGCAAAGCTCCTGCAGGATTGGAATGTCATCGTAGGTGAGGATCGGGCTGACCAGCTCGCATTTTTCGTCGTCCGGTCCGTTGATGCTAACGTCTCGCTGGAATTTCCATTCCCGGCCTTGTGCGTCCCAAGCGCTCCAGGTATGGTAGCCGTTGCGTCGTGCAGTGTTTTCGTACCTTCCGGTTCCGAAGAAGTCTGCTGCGACCTTAGCCGCCCGATCCCTTCTGATGTTGTTCATCTCGACCTCAACTCCAATGGTCTGCTTTTTCATCTCTTCGATCTGTCTTGCTGTCTTTGCGTTCATGGCGTCTCTCCTTTTGGTAATTTTTTACTTTTTTCTTTGGTGAGTGTATATTCGCTCTAAACGCACAGAATAGCAAGTTATATATCGAAGAAATGTAGTCTTTATTTCGATACAATTCGGACCATATCTTCCCCGTATATCACATTCAGACAGGATCCATTATCCCAGGAAACCATGATGCTTCCGGTATCATCCACATCAGTCACGGTACCACAGGTGCCGATTGGCGGCGCCTGTGGATCATCCATCTGAACGAGCATAACTCGACAGCCCACTGGATACTGCATTCGCAGTCCATCAACGATCTCTTTACTTGGAAATCTCATCGCTGGCCTCCTTCCTTCCATCCCGGAACGCAGAGGACCCAGAAAGGTTCCTGAGTAAAATTTTCCGTGACTGTTTGTATTCATCCCCGATGAATCCAAGCCTCAAGAGGAAGCATCGAAATGCATACTTCTCATTCTCTACTGGCTTATCTTTTGATGTGATACGCGTAGCCTTCTTAGCCATTCCACAGAGCGCCGTGACCAGATCCATATAAGCTTTCACTTCGTCTGGATCAGCATCAGCCTTAAACCAAGCGAAATCGAGCTTGCCATCTTTCTCCCCAACCACAAGACTGTCTGTTCCGAGCGCCTTTTTAAGTAGGCGCTCCTTTGATTCGATCAATTGTTCCAGCCGGGAAAGCTCCTCACCGGACATCTCCGGCATCTGGATTGCCATGTATGTTTCTTCACGATCTTCTTCACTCAGGGGATTAAATCCTGCTGCAGCAATCGCATTTAGGACTCGTTCTGCCTCTTCAGCACCCAGCTCATCGTCGAAGACCAAGGCGCCTTCTCTGTCTACTGTGAAATAATTCATCTGGTAAGCGAAAGTCGGTGCTCCCTGGTAGATGGCATCTACCCCAATTTCGTTTGCAATGACCTCGGCTAGCCGTTTTCGCTCTTTTCCGTTTGCCTCGTAATGTACGATCATTTTCTTCCTCCATTTCTTCTTCAGTTGCTTTTGCATGTACATACATCACTCTAAAGGCAGATAATAGCAAGCACTATTTCACTTATTTCTAGATTATCCTCGTCCTTCAACTTCCTTCACGACATCGCCGTACATGACCCTTTGGCCGTCTCTCTCGCACCAGACATTATCTGCATCACCGGTATCCTCCACAAACCGTCTCAGGATCACCGATGCGTACTTTTCATCCAGTTCCATCATGTAACAGATCCGGTTCATTTTCTCGCATGCCATCAGAGTGGATCCGCTGCCGCCAAAGGTGTCGAT
>CADCPK010000523.1 GCA_902803215.1 uncultured Lachnospiraceae bacterium | reverse complement strand
GTTGGCAACCAGCTCTTTCATAACGAAGGGTTTGAACAGCTCGATGGCCATTTCCTTCGGCAGACCGCACTGGTAGATCTTCAGTTCAGGACCTACGAGGATAACCGAACGGCCGGAATAGTCGACACGTTTTCCGAGAAGGTTCTGACGGAAACGGCCCGATTTACCTTTAAGCATATCCGAGAGAGATTTGAGGGGACGGTTTCCGGGACCGGTGACCGGACGGCCGCGGCGGCCGTTGTCGATCAGGGCGTCTACCGCTTCCTGCAGCATTCTCTTCTCGTTGCGGACGATGATATCCGGAGCGCCCAGCTCCAGCAGTCTTTTCAGACGGTTGTTTCTGTTGATGATACGGCGGTACAGATCGTTCAGATCCGATGTGGCAAAACGTCCGCCGTCCAGCTGGACCATCGGGCGAAGATCCGGCGGGATCACCGGGATCACCGTCATGATCATCCACTCGGGACGGTTGCCGGATTCTCTGAAGGATTCTACCACTTCGAGACGTTTGATGATACGTGCTCTCTTCTGGCCGCCGGCATCCTGCAGCTCTTTTTTGAGCTCCTCGGCATCCTTATCCAGGTCGATCGCTTCAAGCAGCTCCTTGATGGACTCTGCGCCCATCTCTGCTCTGAAGCCGTCGCCGAAAGCTTCTCTGGCATCCTGGTATTCCTTCTCGGTCAGCACCTGTTTGTACTGAAGATTGGATACGCCGGGATCCAGCACGATGTAACTTGCAAAGTAGAGAACTTTTTCCAGAGTTCTCGGGGATATATCGAGGATAAGTCCCATGCGGGACGGAATACCCTTGAAATACCAGATATGCGATACCGGAGCGGCCAGCTCGATGTGGCCCATACGCTCACGGCGCACAGAGGATTTGGTGACTTCGACGCCGCAGCGGTCGCACACGACGCCTTTATAGCGAATCTTTTTATATTTACCGCAATGGCACTCCCAGTCTTTGCTCGGTCCGAAGATCTTCTCGCAGAAAAGGCCTTCTTTCTCGGGCTTCAGAGTACGGTAGTTGATCGTCTCCGGTTTTAATACCTCGCCTCTCGACCACTCTCTGATTCTCTCAGGGGACGCAAGCCCTATTTTGATGGCATCAAATGTCATCGGCTGATAGCTCTCCTGCGTATTGGTTGCTTCTGCCATGTATTTTTCCCCTTTCTCCGTTATTCATCCGGGCGGGACACCGCACTTTTCATCGGCAGTCCGCCCGAATAAACCGACTATAAGTAACCCAACATTCAACGGATACTGTTATTCATTGTCGTCATAGGATTCCTGGAATTCGTCGAAGTCGTCTCCGTCATCATCCAGGTCGCTGTCCTCGGTCTTGTCCACCAGTTCTTCACCTTCAAATTCCTGCATGGTGTAACCATGGCGGCCGAAAGATTCATTCTGACTGTCCTGACGTCTTGACTCGCCCTCGATCACGGAACGAATATCGGTGTCACCGTAATCCACGGTCTCCATAATCTCAACTTCTGTCTGATCATCCTTGAGCACTCTGACATCGAGGCCGAGCGACTGGAGCTCTTTGAGGAGCACCTTGAAGGATTCCGGAATGCCGGGCTCGGGAATATTGTCACCTTTGATGATCGCTTCGTATGTCTTGACACGGCCGACGACATCGTCCGATTTGACTGTCAGGATCTCCTGCAGTGTGTAGGATGCGCCGTAGGCTTCGAGTGCCCAAACCTCCATCTCACCGAAACGCTGGCCGCCGAACTGTGCTTTACCGCCCAGAGGCTGCTGCGTGACGAGGGAGTATGGACCTGTCGAACGCGCGTGGATCTTGTCGTCTACCAGATGGTGCAGTTTGAGGTAATGCATGTGTCCGATGGTGACCGGGCTGTCGAAGTACTCGCCGGTACGGCCGTCTCTCAGGCGGACCTTGCCGTCCCTTGAGATCGGAACACCTTTCCACAAAGCTCTGTGATCCTTGTGCTCATCAAGGTACTGCATCACATCGTCTGCGAGGGTATCTTTATATTTTTCACGGAATTCTTCGAAGTCTTCCGTATTGACATAGTCGTTGGCAAGTTCAAGGGTATCCTGGATATCCTGCTCGTTTGCGCCTGCGAACACGGGGGTCGAGACATTGAATCCGAGGGCTCTTGCCGCAAGGCTGAGATGGATCTCAAGCACCTGTCCGATGTTCATACGCGACGGAACGCCCAGGGGGTTCAGAACGATGTCCAGCGGACGTCCGTTCGGAAGGAAAGGCATATCCTCGACAGGAAGTACGCGGGAAACAACACCCTTGTTTCCGTGACGGCCTGCCATCTTATCACCGACGGAGATCTTTCTCTTCTGTGCGATGTAGATACGCACCGACTGGTTGACGCCTGCCGGCAGCGCGTCGCCGTCATTCTCTTTTGTGAAGACTTTTGCGTCCACAACGATTCCGTATTCACCGTGCGGTACCTTGAGGGAGGTGTCACGCACTTCACGGGCTTTTTCGCCGAAGATCGCGCGGAGCAGACGCTCCTCTGCGGTAAGCTCGGTCTCGCCCTTGGGTGTGACCTTGCCGACCAGGATATCACCTGCGCGGACTTCTGCGCCGATGCGGATGATTCCGCGCTCGTCCAGATCTTTCAGTGCGTCGTCACCGACACCGGGAACATCGCGGGTGATCTCTTCCGGTCCGAGCTTGGTATCGCGGGATTCCGCTTCGTACTCCTCGATATGCACCGATGTGTAGACGTCGTGCATGACAAGGCGCTCGGAAAGAAGGACAGCGTCCTCATAGTTGTAGCCTTCCCAGGTCATGAATCCGATCAGCGGATTCTTGCCGAGTGCAAGCTCTCCGTTTGCGGTGGACGGGCCGTCCGCGATCACTTCGCCCGCTTCGACATGTTCGCCCTGGAAGACGATCGGTTTCTGATTGTAGCAGTTGCTCTGGTTGCTGCGGAGGAACTTGGTCAGATGATATTCATCTCTTGTGCCGTCCTCAGCACGGATCGTGATGTCCGTCGAAGTGGAGCGTTCGACTACACCTGCGCGTTTTGCCACGACGCAGACACCGGAGTCGACCGCGGTTTTTGTCTCCATACCTGTACCGACGACAGGAGCTTCTGTGGTGAGAAGCGGAACTGCCTGACGCTGCATGTTGGAGCCCATCAG
>CADCPK010000522.1 GCA_902803215.1 uncultured Lachnospiraceae bacterium | reverse complement strand
TTCTCCCTCTGTCCTTCCCTTATATACCTGAATGACATCTCATTCAGAGGTAACTATTGACCTTATAAAAACTATTATACGAGGAGAGATAACAATGAAGAAAAACGGAATACTCAACGGAGAAATCTCAAGAGTTCTCGGATACATGGGCCACACAGATCAGATCTGCATCGGAGACTGCGGTCTTCCCATCCCAGATGAGACGGAGAGGATCGACCTTGCGGTTAAGTTCGGCGTTCCTTCGTTTCAGGAAGTGCTGCGCGAAGTCGTGGCCGATATGAAGGTGGAGAAGATTTTCCTCGCGGAGGAGATAAAGGAGAAGAATCCTGCGCAGGAAAAGGAGATTCTCGACTTTTTTGCTTCTCAGGGCGATGCGCCCGAAGTTGAATACGTGAGCCACACCGATCTGAAAAAAATGACCCGCACCTGCAAGGCGGTGATCAGGACCGGCGAGACGACTCCGTATTCCAACATCATTCTTCAGTCAGGCTGCCTGTTCTGACACAGATATTTAGCCGACAGCCACAGAGTGGTCTGTCGGTTAGCGGCAAGAAGCGCAGCGAATTGCCGGTTACTTTTGATAACGGACAGAAAGAGGTGGCATCATGGGCGGATCGATCGTATCTCTCCGGCATGTGGAGAAGTGGTATGGCAACAATCATGTGGTTAAAGATATGAATCTGGAGATCGCGGAGGGAGAATTCCTGACGCTGCTTGGTCCTTCCGGCTGCGGAAAGACTACGACACTGAGGATGATTGCCGGGTTTGAAGACGCGACAGAGGGGACCATCATGGTCCAGGGCGAACGGGTGGAGGACAAAGAACCTTTCCAGAGGGATGTCAATACCGTGTTCCAGAACTATTCGCTCTTCCCGCACATGACTGTATACGACAACGTGGCTTACGGCCCGACCATCAAAAAGGTCTCCAAGGCTGAGATCCGTCAAAGAGTTACCGAAATGCTCGAGATGGTGCAGATGAACGGGTACGAAAAGAGAAAGCCCGACGAGCTTTCGGGTGGTCAGAAGCAGAGAGTGGCGATCGCCCGTGCCCTGATCAATCAGCCCAGAGTTCTTCTGCTTGATGAGCCGCTCGGTGCACTGGACCTTAAGCTCCGCAAACAGATGCAGATCGAGCTCAAACGTCTGCAGAAGAAGCTGGAGATCACGTTCGTCTATGTCACCCACGACCAGGAAGAAGCCATGACCATGTCCGACCGTATCGCGGTCATGCGGGAGGGGATCATCGAGCAGATCGATACACCCTCGCAGATCTATCAGAAGCCGGCAAGCCGCTTTGTGGCGGATTTCATCGGCGAATCCAATGTGATAGAAGGGACCGTGAAAGAGAAGAACGGCGATCTTCTGAAGATCGATACCGGTTCGGGCATCGTGACGGCTAAAGGCAGCGGGTTCGAAAAAGGCAGCAGCGTCTGCGTATCGGTTCGCCCTGAATCCATGGAAGTGCAGAAGGAAAGCACGGACGCGTTCTCCCTCATGGCAACCGTCACGGACACCGTTTATATGGGAACGATCACCAAGACACTGCTTCGCACGGATGCAGGACAGGAGATAAAGATCTCGCGGTTCGAAGCGGAATCCTCGGCGCCTGAGGGGAGCCGGGTGTGCCTCTGCTGGAACCCCGGGAAAGCCGTGGTACTTCCTCCGGACAGTCCGGCTGAAAAGGAGGGATGAGCATGAGCGATTCTTCCAAAGCAGGCCGCCCCAAAAGACACAGCAGACTTCCGGTCCTTGCGCAGGCAGGCCCCGTCTCGGTGTGGATGATCCTGTTCGTCACTCTGCCGCTTTTGTATATCATCTACATCAGCTTTATGAAGCGCGGCGTGTTCGGCGATGTCGTGTATGAATTTTCGATGGGAAGCTACAAGGAGATCATGGATCCCCTGTACTTTTCTGTCATATTGAAGAGCTTCCGTGTAGCCTTCGTTACCACAGGGCTTTGCCTGTTGTTTGGGTATCCGCTGGCATATTTTATCGCGACGAGAAAACCCGAGACCGCGTCGAAGCTGATCATGTTGCTGATGATCCCGTTCTGGACCAACGGCATGATGAGGCTGAACGCCTGGATGCTTTTCTTCCAGGTGAACGGACCGGTCAACTATGTGCTGACGCATCTGGGGCTCGTACAGAAGCCGATCATGTTCCTCTATACGGACTGGCTGGTAAACATCGGTCTTTTCACTAACATGCTCCCGTTTGCCGTACTGCCGATGTATTCTTCGATAGAGAAGCTGCAGAAAAATCTGCTCGAAGCTTCCTACGATCTGGGAGCAAACCGGGTGACTACGTTCCTGAAGGTGACGCTTCCGCTGACGTTCCCCGGCATCTTTTCGGCGATCATCCTTACCTTCATCCCGGCCCTCGGCACCTATACGGTCACCGATATGCTGGGCGGAGGCAAGGTTCTTTACATAGGTAATATCATCAAAAACCAGTTCGGGGCGACCCGCAACTGGCCGCTGGGAGCTGCGCTAAGTGTTCTGCTCCTTCTGATCACGGCATTTTTGATCTTCATTTATTCCCGCTTTGCCGGGCTGGAAGATATGGAGGTGGTGTGATGGAAAGGTCGGGTAAAAACAAACTGCGCAGACAAAAGATCATGTCCGTTCTGGGCGAGATCTACGCGGTTCTCATGTATACACTGTTCTATATTCCGGTCGCGGTCATGATCGTCTTTTCGTTCAACGACGCCAAGCGGAATTATTCCTGGGAAGGATTTACCACAGACTGGTACAGAAAGCTGTTTTCCTTCTCCAACACGACGCTCTGGGATGCCCTGATCTATTCGCTGGTCATCGCCGTGCTGGCGACAGTGATCAGTACGGTCATCGGTGTGCTCGGTGCGATCGGCCTGAAAAAGTTTGAATTCAGAGCTAAGAAGTTTGTCAATGTGATGATCTATGTGCCGATCATCGTTCCCGAGATCGTTCTTGCGGTCGCCATGCTGATCATTTTTATCACGATCGGCGTCAAGATGGGAATGGGGACGATCCTGATCGGACACTGCACCTTCTGCATACCTTATGCGGTGGTTACGATCAAGGGAAGAATTTCCGGGGACAACGAGACGCTGGAGGAGGCATCGATGGACCTCGGTGCCAACCGCATCCAGACGTTTATGAGAGTGACGATCCCGAGCATCATGCCGGGC
>CADCPK010000521.1 GCA_902803215.1 uncultured Lachnospiraceae bacterium | reverse complement strand
GCCGGTAACCAATAGCCCACTCCGTGGGCTGTCAGGTGAGGCCTCCACCACACCTGACACAAGCAAGTCCCCTAACCCCTCCTTAAAGCTTTGCGCTTTTTGAAGGAGGGGACTTACTTGTATTGGTTAAAAAGTTCATAGAGATACACGGAGAGGAATGAAGAAAAATGAAACTGACAACGATCAAAGAAATTTTCAGGAACCGCGAGGAGTATTTGGACAAAAAGGTGACGGTCGGAGGCTGGGTCCGTTCCGTACGTGGGTCCAAAGTTTTTGGATTTATCGTGCTGCATGACGGTACCTTTTTTGAGACCCTGCAGATCGTATACCATGATACTTTGGAAAACTTTGCGGAGATCGGCAAACTGAACGTTGGAGCTGCCATCATTGTAGAAGGTACACTGGTTGCGACTCCGGATGCAAAACAGCCTTTTGAGATCCAGGCGGACAGCGTCACGGTAGAAGGGCAGTCGCTGCCTGAGTATCCGCTGCAGAAAAAACGCCACTCACTGGAATACCTTCGTACGATAACGCATCTTCGCCCGCGTACGAACACCTTCCAGGCAGTGTTCCGTGTCAGATCGCTTTGCGCTTATGCGATCCACAAATTCTTCCAGGAGAGAGGATTTGTATATGTACATACTCCGCTCATCACTGCCAGCGACGCAGAAGGTGCGGGAGAAATGTTCCAGGTGACGACACTGAATATCGGCGATCCGGCAAGAGACGGAGAAGGCAAAGTCGATTATACACAGGACTTTTTCGGCAAGCCGACCAATCTTACCGTAAGCGGACAGCTGAACGGCGAGACGTTTGCACAGGCGTTCAGGAATATTTACACGTTCGGTCCGACCTTCAGAGCCGAGAATTCCAACACGACACGCCATGCGGCGGAGTTCTGGATGATCGAGCCGGAGATCGCATTTGCGGACCTGCAGGATGACATGGACCTGGCAGAGGATATGCTCAAATACGTCATGAGATATGTCCTTGAAAACGCTCCGGAGGAGATGAACTTCTTCAACTCCTTTGTGGACAAAGGCCTGCTTGACCGCCTCAACCATGTGGTCAACTCCGAATTCGGCCATGTGACATACACCGAAGCGGTAAAACTGCTGGAAAAGAATAACGATAAATTCGAGTACAAGGTATTCTGGGGCTGCGACCTTCAGACGGAGCATGAAAGATATCTGACAGAAGAGATCTTCAAAAAACCGGTGTTCGTTACGGACTATCCGAAGGAGATCAAAGCATTCTATATGAAGCTTAATGAGGATGGCAAGACGGTGGCCGCAATGGACTGCCTGGTTCCCGGGATCGGCGAGATCATCGGAGGCAGCCAGAGAGAGGACGACTACGAAAAGCTGAAGCTTCGTATGGATGAGCTGAAAATGAAAGAAGAAGATTACAGCTTCTACCTCGATCTCCGTAAATACGGTACGACAAGACATGCAGGTTACGGCCTCGGTTTTGAACGGATGATCATGTATCTCACCGGAATGGGCAACATCCGTGACGTGATCCCGTTCCCGAGAACAGTCAACAACTGCGATCTGTAATCTTAAAAGCCCCGTATTCTCTTTTACTGCAGGAGGAAAAGTCTCTTGAAATTTATTCATCTAGCTGATGTGCATCTTGGTGCGGTCCCCGACAGGGGGACCGCGTGGAGCAGCAGCCGGGAAGAAGAGATATGGACGACATTCCGCCGGATCATCGCGGGAATCCGCGAGAATCCGGTGGATTTGTTATTAATCTCCGGTGATCTGTTCCACCGCCGTCCGCTCCGAAAAGAGCTGAGAGAGGTCAACAGTCTGTTTGCGGCTATTCCTGAGACAAATGTATATATCATCGCCGGAAATCACGATTATATGGACGGAAGATCGGCATATGGTTCGTTTGAATGGGCGGACAATGTGATATTTTTTGACAGCGAAGAAGTGATGTGCGTAGACGATGACCGTGTACCGGTGACGGTTTACGGCCTGAGCTTATGCAGAAACGAAGTCAAAGAACCTTTGCTGGACGGAGTCTGCCCCGAAAAGGGAGAAGGATACCATATCCTGCTGGCGCATGGAGGGGATGAAAAGCATGTTCCCATCGATTTTTCGGCACTTGCGTCGGCCGGGTTTGACTATGTTGCGCTTGGGCATATCCATAAGCCGAAGGCCATCGTCAAGGACAGGATCGTTTATCCCGGTTCTCCCGAACCTCTGGACCGGAATGAGACCGGAAAGCACGGATATGTGGAAGGCTTTACGGACAGTGAGGGTAACATCCACACCCGCTTTGTCCCTGCCTCGGCAAGAATATATGAGGATATCACTCTTGTGATGGATGAAGATACCACACAGAACGAGCTGGAAGAAAAACTGTCGGATATGATCGAAGAGAAAGGGCAGAAGAATATTTATCGTGTCGTGCTTACAGGGCAAAGATCCCCCGATCTGATGCTGCTTCCCGAGAAACTTAAGGGCTGCGGAAATATTGTGGAGATCAGGGATGATTCAAGGCTCATGTATGATCTGGAGCTGCTCGAGAAGAAATATGCCGGAACGCTGGTCGGAGATTATATCCGGTATTTTTCCTTAAAGGATACTACGGAAATCGATGAAAAAGCGCTCGATTATGGCCTGCAGGCCCTGCTGGAGACGAGCATGCGGTAGAACCCCCGTTCTGATGCGGAACATCATTCGATGGGAGAGATGCGGAAGATGCTGATCAAAAAGATCACGATCCATAATTTTGGAAAAATACATAACAGGACCTTCGATTTTTCGGAAGGGATCAATGTGCTTTACGGTGAAAACGAGAGCGGGAAGACCACGGTGCATACGTTTATCAAAGGGATGCTCTATGGAATTCCGAGACTCCGCGGAAGAGCAGCCGCCAATGACGTTTACCGTACCTATGAACCGTGGGAAAATCCCGGAGAATACGGCGGGGTCATGTGGTTCGAATCCGGCGGCATGTCATACCGGCTCACGCGAAATTTCAGCCGCGAAAGGCCTTTTGCCGAACTGCTGTGCGAGGATACAGGCGCACTTGTCGATCCCGACAGCGGGGCACTGGACGAGATACTGGGAAATGTCAGCGAGGCTGTTTACGACAATACGGTCTCTGTCGGCCAGATGAAGAGTGTTACCGGCCGGAATCTGGTGCGCGAACTGCAGAATTACATGGCGGGCTATGAGGGCGGCGCAGACAGCACGATCGACATAGAACGGGCATCGCAGATGCTTAAGATGACCAGAAAAGGGTATCAGGTTCAGGAAAGCCACAGGAAAAAGGCTCTGGAGGCCGAACAGATCAGAATACGTTCGGGGATCGGCTACCTGGAAGAAGAAGAGAAGAAGCTGGCAAAGAGGGAGAGAGTGATCCGGCACAGGATGAAAGAGATGAGTCCTGCCGGAGAGGAAGAAAACGCTTTTGACGCAAAGATCCTGAAACTGCAGCAGAATACACAGACTTATTTTCTTCTCTCGATCATCGCGGCCGTGCTCCTGCTTATCGTTGCGCTGGTGCTGAAAAAGCCGGCGTTCAGAGCAGTGTCGGGCGGTGCGGCAGCTTTGGCTCTGGTGTATGGATTCCTCAAAAGGAACTCCATGATAAGGGAGACCGAAAAATTAAAGATTTACAAAGAAAAGTGGGAAGAGCGGTACGCAAAGCTCTCCTGGGATCTGGAACAAACAAAACGGATGCTGGACGAAAAACGGTCCGCTATAGAAAACATGCAGGAGGAGCTTGACGAAGGCGAGGATGCTTTATATCAGGAATCCTCGGAGCAGAGGGAAGTCAAGGCCATAAATCTTGCCCTGGAAACGATCACCGCTCTGTCGGGGAACATCAATGCCAGAATAGGAAGTCATCTGAGAACGCGTACTTCCCGGATCCTTTCCGGAATAACGGGAGGAAAATACTCGGAAGTGCTGATGGATGAAAACCTGAGAATGGCGGTGAATACCGGCGAGAGGGTCGTTCCTCTGGAAAGGCTGAGCAGGGGAACCCTTGAACAGATCTATTTTGCGCTCAGGATGGCGGCCGGAGAACTGTTCTGCGGCGGCACACCATTTCCGGTGATCCTGGACGATGTGTTCGGCAGCTATGATGTTGAGCGGTTGCAGGCGCTGCTGCGGTGGCTGCATAATGAAGACAGACAGGTGATGATCAGTACCTGCAGCGGGCGCGAGGCCGAGCTGCTCAGGGAAGACGGGATTACGTTTAACGAGATTCTGCTATAAGGAACACAGAAGTCGTGGAACACGGGGACGGTTCGAGACCACTGAAAAAGTCGGTTGGGCCAATGGGGACGTTTCTCAGTGACCCATTTTTGCTTGCAAAAATGGGTCACTGAGAAACGTCCCCATTGGCCCAACCGACTTTTTCAGTGGTCTCGGACCGTCCCCGTGTGTTTCCAACAAAATCATTGAACCACGCCCGCAAATCATGTAAAATATGGTATGAACATAAGGAGGCTTCCTC
>CADCPK010000520.1 GCA_902803215.1 uncultured Lachnospiraceae bacterium | reverse complement strand
TCGTAATAGATGGTCTTGTCGCTCTCCAGAAGCTGGCTGACCGGCTTGTGGATGGCTTCGGGGATCCTCCCCTTGACCACATGGCTCACACGGATGGACGTGTCGGAGAAGGATTCGTAAGGGAATACAGACCTGGCGGCATCCAGCACCGTGCCGATGAAACTCTGGTGGGAGATCGTCACCTCGTTGTCCTTGCTGAACACGGGTATGATGCAGTCATCCTTGAGATGGCTCATCTCCACTTCCTTGGTGTTCGCCTCGATGAACGGTAGGTTGGCAGGCCTTTTCTGCTCTGTGGCCGCGATGACGGGCAGGACGGACACCCTTGGTGCCTCCTGCTGGGCGAGGATGGGGTACAGGGGCCTCTGTACGCTCGCCGGAAGGATTGTTGTTTCCATTGTTTGGATTGGTTTGTTGGTTGTTATTGGTTTCTGCCAGCATAGTACTGGTTTCTTGACTGTCTCCAGCCGGGAATGTAGTCCTCCGCGGTGGGAGGAGGAGGGACGTCCTGACGTCCGGTAGGATTGGAAGGCACCTGCTGCGGTCTCTGCTGTTCCGCGGAATCAGGCAGGTCCTCACCCGCATAGATGTAGAGCCCGAGCCCGTGACGGGCACAGGCCTTCGTGAGGCTGCGTTGGATGGTCTTGTTGACATCGACGCTGCGGACAGACTCCAACGGTATGGACTGGTTGCGGGCATCCATTATGGGGAGGTACTCGATATGCTCGAGCTCCCCGATGGTGACGCCGGTCTTAACCCAGCAGGTTCTCCCGTCGGTGAAGTAGTTCCATCCGTCGGGATTTTCATAGATTGTGTAGGACGCGTCAGGATAGTGAGCCTTCACCATCTGCCACGCCCAGGCCCAGGAGAGGTAGGACAGGTTGCCCTTCTTCTCCACGTGCTCGTTGCAGTTCACCGCATTGAGCACCGAGAAAACTGAGTTTTCTTGCATGATTGGATTGATTTAAAATGGGTTATACAAAACGAGTCGCCCTCCGGAATGGAAAGCGGCCCAAACAATCGAACCAGTAACAATGACTTCGGATTAAAGGTCAATAATGTATTGCCTTAAACAACGGAATAAATGGAGTGCCCGGATGATAGTATGCCGACTAGTTTAGGCTGGGTAAACATTTATTGTCTATCCCCCCGGGGGATAACCCCAATCAGATACAAGGGTGGGGTAATTCATATATAATATAGCGCTCTTGGGAGTCCAATTTTTTATGGATTACTCTCTGATGAAGAATCACTTTATGGATTATTTTATTACATTTGTTGTGACACGAACTAAAAACAAATAGATTTCAATACATGCCTATGGGTTTCTTTCAAAACTATTTTCTCGAAAAAGTCTGTTAATGTTATTGAAAGAATAACGTAAGAATTTACTATCTATGGATGAGAATAAACAAGAAGGTTGTTTGAAATTCATATTGGCTATTATAGTGTGTGGGGCTCTCTTTGCCGGGTATGTTGCTCTATGTGTAGCCCTCAATTGGAGACATGCAGGAGGAACATTTGTTTTTATTTCATTCTTAATCCATAATGGATATACCCTTGTTGTCGCTGCTAAGGTTAACAAAGAAGTGTATGACCAGGTGGATTGCACAGGATTGTTTAAACAAATTTTTCAAGGATTCAGTATTAATTCAGGTCGATAATATGAAAAAGTTTTTCTCATTTGCATTGGCAATTCTGGTTAGTTTCAACCTGTTTGCCCAAAATACGAGCGGCACATGGGACGCCAAGACTTACACCTTCTCCAATGCCGCATATAAGATAACATGGACCCTACCATCCGAGATCAGTTGGGTTCGGGCAAGTGCTTCTATTCCCAATATCATTTTCAAGGCGGTAGATCCCGAAACACAGACGACGCTGATACTCAATGTCAAGAATTTTAATAGTGCAACCGACATATGGGCTCTTTATCCTAGTTTGAGTACTAAAGAGTACAAGGACTATATGATTAATAATTCTCGAGCTGCCGGTATCACAATCAATTCATATGATGTGGTAAAGAGTCAGTTAGATGGGATTCATGCGATTAAGACGACCACTTCGATGAGGAAATACGACCAGAGCGTTGGCGGTGATATAGACTTGATTTCTGTCTCGTATTCTTTTATCCTGGACGATAAACTCTATAATGCTGATTTTCAGGCCTTGAAAATATTGAAAGATGAGACAGAAAATTTTGATCAGGTAGTAAATTACATTTTTAAGGGTATCAAGATAACAAAATAATGAGGTCAACATGCTTAACCGCCTTAGTCATTATCTTGGTATTATCCTCGTAATCCTCTTCGTCTTTTGTGCAGACTCTTGCACGAGGAGGCAAAGACATTTGCCCCATAAAAAGCAGTGGGTAGAATGTTCAACGTGTAACGGTACCGGGATACTGATAGTACAATGTCGTGAGTGTGACGGCTCCGGAAAAGTAGAATGTGATGATTGTGATGGAGAAGGTGGGGAGGATTGTCTTATGTGCTGGGGCAGAGGGCGAAGGGAATGTAGTGAGTGTTCTGGGAAGGGACTTGAACGATGCTCAAATTGTAATGGAGCAGGAATAGATTTATGGGGAGATCGTTGTGTTTATTGCGGTGGTATAGGATACGAAGAATGCGACAATTGTGGTGGAAGCGGATATGAAAGATGCTCGTATTGTCTAGGATTAGGCAAAGAGGAATGTCTTACTTGTTACGGAACCGGAGAAGTTGATTGCGACAATTGTAACGGATATGGTAAAGTCAGAGTCTCGTGTTGGGATTGCAACGGGGAAGGTGGGAGGATGGAATAATAACCGAGGTATGATTCGTAAACAACTACGGAAACCGAAAAGTTAAAGGGATGAGTCAGATCGTGAGGACTAGGCATATCAATTAATAGTGTATGTATCACCATTTTAAATAGAGAATTGGCATAGTTTTTTTTCTTTTTTTTATACTTGAATGCAATTTTCTTCTTTAGTATTGTATGTCTTTATTCATTTTAATTGCAGTAATTCTCGTAACAATTATCGCTGAGATAGTTAATAAGATATATGAGCGACGTAAATTACGGCGAAGCATTCTTCTTGAGAAGCAGGAGAAAGACCGTATCAGAATGGCCGAGCTTCGAGAAAAGAAAGAGCAAAGAAGGCTTGAAAGGATAGTTCTTGAGGAACAGAGGAAGCAAGAGGAGGAGAGAATTGCTGAGGAGCAAAAAAATGAGAGAAACGAGCTCGGACTGATCGAGTCTGAAAGTGAAGAACAGGAAGACGACATCGATGGTTACGGAAATACGACGCTTGAGTACCAGACAAATGAGGACATGGACGTAGATAAACTTTTACAATACGTCCGTAAGTATAGTTTGGAAGACGAGTCTATCAAGGTTTGGATCAATGCTTCATCCGGGAATTCAATGTACTTCGCTTTCAACGAATTTGAGAATGTCCGTTTTGCTAGGATCGGTGAAGGGGTGGTGAAGAAATTCCAATCAAAAAAGGCATTAAGGAACTTCGTGTGGTGTTTTTGTCAGAATGAGCAGATTCTCGCAAAGAACAAAAGACTAGAGTTGATACTCGCATCTGGCTTTGATTCTGCCGCTAAGTTGCAATCGAGACAAGTCTCTGTGGAAGATAATCTGGCTGATATCCTTATGAAGTCAGACTATTCAGGCTTATTCAAGAAGCACTTATCTGTGCTATGCGAAAACAATATAGCATTGATTGAATATGATCTTCCTGCCCGAGAAGACCTGACATGGGTGAAGGAGTATAAATATGCCACTGCCAGCAACACCATCAAGGAGACTCCTATGGCGGAATCAGCCATAGCCAAGTCATATGAACAGCTTCTCTATTCCATATGTCTCCGATCGGTTTACGAGGTTTGTGTTGCCCAAAAGGCAGAAGACATCACGTCGGTTGTCTTCAACGGATTCGTTACAGCCATTAATCGAGCTAATGGGATCAAAGAGCGCAAGTGTATCCTTTCCATGCAGGTGTCAAAAGAGC
This sequence comes from uncultured Lachnospiraceae bacterium, assembly GCA_902803215.1. Taxonomy (GTDB): domain Bacteria; phylum Bacillota; class Clostridia; order Lachnospirales; family Lachnospiraceae; genus Blautia_A. The sequence goes on along the minus strand of CADCPK010000520.1, from coordinate 6,192 downwards.
GATTCCTGTCTTTGGATTTGAGGAATGTTGATCCCAAGAAATGCTTCAAATCCCTCAAGGGAGTATCGGCTGCTCAACTCATCGATATATCTCCTGTGCAACCAGTTCTCTCCTTCAACAGAAACGATCGTCGCTTCGTGGAAAGTAAAGATATACAGATGAATTCTGGAACCAACCTCGCTTCGATGGACTGGGAAGACTTTGAGCATCTGGTTAGGGAACTGTTCGAAATGGAATTCTCGCGGAATGGAGGTGAAGTACGCGTCACACAAGCAAGCCGTGACGGTGGTGTTGATGCCGTTGTTTTTGATCCGGATCCGCTCCGTGGAGGCAAGATTGTGATACAAGCCAAGCGCTATACCAATACTGTTGGTGTATCCGCAGTACGTGATCTATATGGAACGGTTATCAACGAGGGGGCTAATTCTGGAATCCTCATCACGACTTCCGACTACGGCCACGATTCATATGAATTCGCCAAAGACAAACCACTAAAACTCCTCAATGGTGGTCATCTTCTTGCACTGCTTCACAAGAATGGAAAAGAAGGATACATCAATATTCAGGAAGCAAAAGAATCATTAAAAGATGGGATAGACCATAATTCTCAATCTTGAATTAGTTAGTGCACCAGTACCATTATTATAGGGGAGAGTGCTCGTATCATGGAACAAGAATGCCGTTACACTAATCTGCGACACGATGAAATTTAACATTTTAACCTTAGTAGTATCATTTATACTAGCTTTTTTTGTTTCATCCTCATGTAATCACAGAGGAAATAATATTACGACCGAGCAGCTCAGAGAAGCGCAAAAAGATTCTGTCGTAAATGCTTCTTTTAAGGGGCTTTCCCTCGGTGATAGCAAGGATAATATCATGAAGTTTTTGACCGAGATGGAGAATTCAGGAGATATTGAAAAAATATCTACCGGGAATTATTCCAAAAGTGTTGAGGATTGTTTAAATGCCATCGATGCTGTAATTGTTCCCGAAATGACGTATTTCAGGACGAAACTTGTAATGAAAATGGATGATAATTATAAGCAAGTGGAAGTGTTATGCTATCTTGGTTTTTTGCAAGATTCTTTATCGACGGTGGTTCTTCTACCGAGTTTCCTTAGAAGTGATCTCGAAAGAGATAAAGTCATTGGAACATATACTCAGAAATACGGCGGATTGTACTATATAGAGGATAAGCCCAAAAGAGAGCCATATGGCCGTGAATATATAAGCGGCGAGGGCGATCACTATAATCAGATATATGAAACAACTGCAATCACTGTAAACAATTTGGTATGGAGATTCAAAAATGCCGAGATTTATTTGGGCGATAAAACTGAATTTGAGTCCATCTATACATACGATGAGGATGCTTTTAGAAGAGAGTGGACAAAATTGCATCTTCAGTATGGAAATAACCAATTTGATTTGTGTGAACGGATAAAGTCTCGCCTTTATGGCTCAAAGAGAAATGAACAAAATAGTTATCCTTTCATCGCGTATAAGTATGTCCCGACCAATCAAAGAGAGATAGAAAGAGTTCATGCCGAACAGGTTGCTCGAATGAAGGACTACAATGGCAAGAAAGCTATGGAGGATAGTCTTGAGAATGCCCGTTCAAAAGAACTATACTCCAAGCAAGACATCTAATCTTCTGTTGAACGTGTTCTTCGGAATCAGATAGTCGAGCGAATCTAGTTTTACGATGTAGTATCTATCATTCTGGGCTGACAGATTATGCCGTAAGATTACAGCCCACTACCGGCAGATTAATTGATGATACGAAGCAGGTAATAAAAGCGGTATTTGCATGCCTTCCCGAGATTATTAAAAATAGTTATGTATATATAATCTGCACCTTGCCCATTCCCTCTTTTTTGACTGCTTGTGGAGAGGAAATAAATAACTCCGCTTTTTTCTTTGACGGATTATTTCCCGGTTGCATCAAGCCAACGTCAAAAAATAACGAGGCTACCCCAGAAGGATAACCTCGTTATTTATTGTCCCATTGACTCAAGCCATAGGGTCTTGAACCGAGGGACACTCTCCGGATCCGAAAAAGGATTCGGCAATCCCGTCCATAGGAGGTGTCACCCTGTCCTTGTATTTCTTGTATATCCTCTGTGCACGGCTCTTACTGACGTTGATCTTGTTGGCAATCTGCCTATACGACATCCCTCCGTTGTGCATCATAACGATATCTTGAGCAAGGTCGAGATCTTCTTCCCGGAAGGCGTTCAGTTGTGATTCCTCCTTGTCGTACTTGCGGAAAATGAAGTGCAGGGAGCCGTCTTCAGATTTCTCCAACTCAAGGACCATGACATTGTCCTCGGTATAGACGGATTCCCCGCTCCGGACCTTCAATTGCTTCAGGTAACGGTAGTTGTCATCCTCCTGGGACTTTCCCAACGCGAAGACCCTATCAAAAAAATTCGGGAGTTTCTTGCTCCCTGCCAGGTTGTTGATGATGATGGGATCCGTTTCTTCCCTTTTGGGGGTGTGGGCTATTATCAGCATCGACCAGCCGTAGCACATTTGCAGTTTTTTGAGCCTCATCATAAAAAGCCCTGCAGCATCCCCCTTTTCCGAGGTGTTACAGGCATAGGTGAGGTTGTCGAGGATAATAACCTTGCTGTTGATGGAGAGGGCCGCTCTCTCGATATCCTCCAAAAGCGCGTCCTCGAAATTTTTCGAACCGATTCTCTCAGGTGCGATTGTCGCCCTGTAAAAATTCTCCGGGAAATAATGGAATGTTTCCAACTCCGGGTTCGAATAGCGCATCTGGAACTGCTTGTTCGTCAGTTCACAGTCTACGTACAATACCGGCTGATGTTCCGAGATGACTTCGGCAATCTGGACGGCCAGGATGGATTTCCCGACGCTAGTGTCTGCGAAAAGGCAGACCAATTCGCCTTCAAACCATAAGCAATCATAGAGAGGTGAGGGATCCGGCTCTTTTATCATAGTGGCCATCAGATCGTTGACTGTTACGACATTGAGCATCCCTGTGTCAAGGGTATTAGACGCGCTCATAATACCCTCCTTTTTTAATCGCTTCAACAGCATACATAGGGTATCGGACCTTACGTCCGATGCGTACGGGCTTCAAGTAGCCCTCTTTCTCCCATCTCCACAAAGTGGAGCGGTCGACATCAAGCAGGGCAGAAGCCTGTTTAATAGTAACGAGGGACTCATCCCTCTTCTCATCTTTGCTGGCGGAGATTACTTCCTCCAGGATGCCGCTGACTACATCTCGTAGATCATCGGCGCTCACCATCAGTATAGGTGAGCTATTGGTAATAAGATCATTTGTGTTGTTTTTAAAAAAAAACATGAATTTTAATAACAAATTGCTTTTATCCCCTCTCATTAAGGTAGGGGGGGCAATTCGTGATGCAAATAAAAGCTAAAAAAGATTAAAAGAAAAAATCCTTCCGGGGCTGTCCGGAAGGGTCCTGATTTGTCCGTTTTTATCCGTCTTTATCCGACTTTTTGGAGACAAAACGGGATTATTTGAACATCTTTTTAAGTTCCTCCGTAGTGTCCACTAGTACTTTGGAAAGGCCCTTGAAATCACCTCTGCCATTCGAATCTAAGTGATTGTGATATTGCGACTTACCGATTAAACTCCCAAACTCCTTTTCGAATTCAGTGTATTCTGGCATAGTCAAAAGGCCGGCATTCATTGCCGCTTGGATATAAACGATGGCACTTTGTTTTTCCTTGCCATCAATGTGGTCGTGGAGATATGTCATCAGTCTTTCCCGGTTTTTCCTGTCGATAACATAGCAGAGTGCGAACGGGGTGCCGCCAATAGAACGATGACTGGCTGTACTTGCTGGCTCCTGAGTGCTCGGAGGCTCAGGAGCCTCTCCTGCTCCTACTTCCTGAACTGCCTTGTCTAGGTCCTTTATCTCTGTCCGACATTCCTCTAGCAATAGGGAGACAGCATTCTCGTAATCCTCCTTGATCCGATGCTTTATCAGAATCTCTCCCTGACTCCGACGTAGACAGTCCTGGACGTATTGATATCGATCATCAAGGTTTTCCCGGCTCTCGTACTCTTCGACTGTTTTTGTCAGGTCATAATTAATGGCATATTCAATCACGCCTTTCTTGTAGGGTGCTTCCGGATCAATGAACTGGTCCAGGCCGTCCAGTTCATTTTCCAGTTTGCGCAGTAAATACCAGTAGAGGTGGCCGAATGAATACCGGTCATCATAGATGATCCTGAACACGGCAAGGTCCACTTCTTTCCGCCCGACCTCGATATTGCAGTCTGGAGAGTACTCCTTCTCCGCTATTGATGCCGTCAAGGGAAGTCCGTCCCGTGTTTTAAGGTATGCGGATATACATTCTTTCGAGTCTTTACGATATGGGATGACTGCTTCGATGAGCGTTCTCAATCCTTCCTGGAACTCTTCGTCAGAAATGGCAACGGCTTCTCCGTTCGCTCCTTTTCTTCGATAGAAGATTTCTATGTTATCGAATACTTTCATTTGTCTATTATTTTGAGGTCTTCATCAACTATATAGGGCTCCTGGTCAAAAGCATAGTTCATCAATTTGAACCGGTCCTTGAGCTCCAGTTTTGTATATCTGTTGACCGCATCGCTTCCGGACTTGTGCAGCCCGGCTGCGTACATATTTATCTGGGCCTTATTTAGCATATCTACGTGAGTAGAGCGGCATAGCTTTGAACTGCCTATGCTGCTGAGGGGCATATATTCGCTGGTCTTCGTCTCCTCGTTATACTGCTGAACGTTCCTGTTGATCTTGCAGAAGGACAGCAGCTTCTTTATTTTCGCGTTGTACCCATTCTCTCCCGTCACGTATTTCAGAATAGGGAAAACACAGTTCGTTTTCCTCAAGATATCATATGCGAACCTTACCAGGGGAGTCTCCAGCTCTGTCCTCTCCCTATCAATGCCGATTGTCTTGATGGGGAGGTAGTGGACGTAGGGGATCCCGTCGGGGGAGACGGAGACGTTCTCCATAGAAAGGTTCTGGAAATCGCTGATCCTGAAACCGATTGCGCATTGGAAGAGAAAGGCGTCCTTGGTGGATTCAAGGGATTCGGGTACCTTCGTCTTGACGATTTTCAGGAATTCTTTTTGCTCCAGATAGACAGGGGAGTCATACTGTTCCTTGAGTATGGCCCCTCTCCGTTTCCTCCCAATGCCCTTGAATGGAGTCTTGTCAATTTCCCCGGACTCCTCCATCTCGTTGAAGAATGTCTGCAGGATCTTGAGGTTCGTGGCTACCGTATTCTGTGAAAGGCGTTTACTTGGAATGCTCCGTTTCTTCAGATCCTTGTAAAGATGGGCGTGTTTCTTTACATAGAGGTATTCATCGAAGAGAAACGTCCTGAAATCCAGTAGCAGGTCGCTGTCGAATTGGTCAATTGTGATTAAGTCTCTATGCCGGATACTCAGGAAACGCTTCAGCTTATCGATGAGGATAGTGTACTTCTCCAGCCGGCTTTCCCCGATAACTCCCTCTTCTGACGCTTTAACTGTGTAATCCCTCAACTTCGATAGTAGCGAGTTGTCGTCCGTTTCTTGCTTTTCAACGGTCTTTTCGGGGTGGAGTATTGCGTCTATCTCGGAATTAAATGAGTCATTTGTAATAATCGCTCCCTTGTCCACGAGACATTTGTAGGCCTCTCGCATTGCCTCGATTTCCTTTGAGATCTTATTGTATAGGTCGTGGTCGTAAACGCTGACTTTGGGTCTGACCTGTCCGCTGGAAGTAAACTTATTCATTGCCTCTATCGGAGCCTCAATGTCGCTCTTGTGATAGAGTTGAACGTTCCTTCCTTCCCAAAGCCTGAACCGCAGTTTGATCGTCCCTTCTTTCTTGAGGGTTCGCAGTGCTATTTCAATCCTTTCCATTATCTAAAAACTCCGTCGTGCAAATCTATAAAAATTGCACGACAGAATCAAAAAATTGCACGACGGAAAGCCAACGGGACAAAACACAAAAACTTTAAATAGGCCTTGTAGGGGCGTGAAATTGTGTTTTTCTATTTTATTATTGTTGCGTTATTCAAGTCCTAGAAGGGGAGCATCAAGGGACAAATCTTCAAATTTGAGGGTTTGTCCTTTTTCTTTTTCCTCATAATTGCTTGACTCTAAATTGAATGTGAACAAGAATTCATTCTTGGACAGAGGTTCAATATCTTCATTTT
>CADCPK010000519.1 GCA_902803215.1 uncultured Lachnospiraceae bacterium | reverse complement strand
TTGTTTAGCACCTTAATTATACCATAGGATCTCTCTTTATTATTTGCTATTTTATTATTTTTTTAGACTTTTTCAGTGGTCTCGGACCGTCCGAGATCACTGAGAAAGACGGTTGGGTCACAGAGAACCGTCCACATTGATGCAAGAAGCGTCGGAAAATCAGTTACATTCAAAATCCGCGGTATGTGAAGCGGAGCCGGAATGGGTGCCGGGCGTCGGAAAACAAGATTATTCAAAATCCGAGGTATGAGAAGCAGAGCCGGAATGAGTGCCGGGCGTCGGAAAACAAGATTATTCAAAATCCGAGGTATGAGAAGCCGATCCGGAACGAGTAACGGGCGTCGGAAAACAAGATTATTTAAAATCCGAGGTATGAGAAGCAGAGCCGGAATGGGTGCCGGGCGTCGGAAAACAAGATTATTCAAAATCCGAGGTATGAGAAGCCGATCCGGAACGAATGCCAGGCGTCGGAAAATCAGATTTTTCATATTGAGGTGTAAAACAGGGGCTGACGCGTTCGCGACAGCCCCTGTCATTTTGAACGAAGAATCGTCCCTCAGTACTCATCCGTTCACACTTTGTTCATGGTACCTGACACCATTTAGAAATTTATAATTTCCCCATCCTCCGGAACAATAACCTTATCCGCAAACCCATTCTGCGCCGCAAACGCCCGAACCTCCTGCCGGGTGATCGGGCAGTGGTTAAAGGCCTCGAGATGCACCACGATAATTGTCGCGGAAGGAAGATATTCATGCATGGCTTTCAAATCTGCCAGATTCATGAGCAGCCGCATGTCATCGAGATACGCTCCACCGACATTCGCGACGATGATATCGGGATGATGGCGGGTGAGCGAGTCCTCGACACCAAGGCACCAGACGGTATCTCCGGTGAAATAGATGGTTTTTTCGCCCGCTTTCTTAAGGACGAAGCCGCCGGAGTTGTTCATCTCATTCAGAACTTTTGTCATAGGTGCATCGCCATGCTTTCCGGGCGTTTTGATAACCTGAATATCACCGTATGACGTCCATGGCGTCATGTCCACAGTGAAATTCTTTTTGAAGCCGAAATTTCGCATGGTGTCTTTATCCTGCAGATTCTGTACAAAGATAGGAATGGTCTTCGGAATCTTATCAGCCGCCTCCTGATCCAGATGGTCCGGATGGTTGTGAGTCAGGATCATGGCATTCATGCCGGAGACGATTTCATCGGGAGACACCGGCAGCTCGGTCAGCGGATTTCGAAGCATGGGAGTGCTTGCGTTGCCCTTCAGGGGCTCTTTGGATCCGGCAGCTCCAAAAACCGGATCAATAACGAATTTAGTGCTGCCATATTCAACGGTCATTGTACAGTGCCGTAAAAAAGTAATTTTCATATCAATCTCCATTCTATCGCCTTCGTTGGGCGATATAGATAGTGGAAAAGTCTGTGCTTTCACACTATGGTTTCCATTGAAATAATAATAAAGCAAAACCGGTAAGAAAACAAGTCCCGGAAAGACAGGGGGCGGTTCTCAAAGGCAGGGCAAAGACAGGGGACGGTTCTCTGTCCTGAAAAGCGCAGGACAGAGAACCGTCCCCTGTCTTTGATGCATGGATGATTCCACTGTGAATCGTATAAGAGATATAGGAAATAAATAACATAATTCATATATAAAGAAAGGATATCCGCAATGAAAAAAATTCTGCTTGCATCAATCGCAACTACCGTAATCGCCTTGTCAGCTGCTCCTGCATTTGCAGCTTCTGACCCGTTTGTAAAAGAGATCGAAACCTCCTGGACAGACAGTCAGGGAAACCGGTTCTCCAATAAACTGACCACAGAGGCAGAAGACACGGATTTCATCATTTCCTCTACCGTTACCTGGCAGGACGCCGCCGGAAACACTTATGTGAACAACGGAACAACCGTCACGGTAATGATACAGCCGGAAATGTTATCGGTGTTTTTCCTGCACGATAAATAAAATACCCACTGTATGGACAATTTTCGAAAGAACAGACTCAGGGAATCCGCCTGCTTTTTCGAAAATTGTCTTTTTTTCTGCCTCATTGAAGAGCACATATTTTTTTGCTATACTGAAAAAAAGTGCCGGATAGTATAAAGAAGTGTGCAAAAAAATGTTGAGGTGCAGGGTATGATGAGTAAGGAAAAGACGTGGATTTCATTATTGTTTTCTCTGGCTTTATTTGTTTGCCTGGCCGGCTTGCATCCTGTCCTGGCTGCAGATGATGTCATTGTCACCTTTACGGTAAAAAATTCCTGGCAGAATGAGACCGGGACGGGATATCAGTATGAAGTGGCGCTTAAGAATGAATCAACTTCGGCTGTCTCCGGATGGAATTTTGTGCTGGATATGGGTGCCGACGGTTCTTACGATCAGTCGTGGTGCTGCAATACGGAAGTGACAGGACAGCTGCTGAGTGTCACGCCGCTTGACTGGAATTCGACGATCGGCGCAGGCAGTGAGATTTCCGGCATCGGGATCGTGCTGATCTCGAAGAACGGGGATACTTTTTCCGGCTCCTATCGGCGAAGTGACAGCGATGGAACGCTAACAAAGATTCCGGGTACGGAACCATCGCCCGGCCCGGGGACAGAGCCGGGTACAGAAGAGCCTACGCCGGAACCCACACCGGAGCCTGGGACGGAGCCTGTCAATCCGGAACCGCACAGCTATCCATCGGGGACAGGAATGTATGGCCCGTTGACGCTAAACGGCGTGAATCTGTGCAACGCAAACGGTACGCCCGTACAGCTTCGCGGCGTCAGTACCCATGGACTTGCGTGGTATCCACAGTTTGTCAATTCCGAAACCTTCCGATATCTGAGAGATAACTGGGGCGTAAACCTGATCCGCCTTGCCATGTACACGGCTGAGTACGGCGGGTATTGTTCCGGCGGCGACAAAGCTTACCTTGAGGATCTTATCGACAAGGGCGTGCAGGCCTGCAGCGCGCTGGGCATGTACTGCATTATCGACTGGCATATTCTGGCAGATAACGACCCGAATATAAACAAAGCATCTGCACTGGATTTCTTCGGCCGCATGTCCGCGAAATACAGCGGGTACAACAATGTCATTTATGAGATCTGCAATGAGCCGCACGGCGTAACCTGGCCCGACATCAAGTCCTATGCGGACGAAGTGATCCCCGTAATCCGCGCAAATGCACCGGATTCCATCATCATTGTAGGCACCAATACCTGGTCGCAGGACGTGATGGATCCCGCTTCAAATCCTGTCGCAGATCCTTATAATGTCATGTATGCCGTGCATTTCTATGCGGCAACCCATGGCGGATGGCTCAGAGACCGGGTGGTAAATGCGAGAAACAACGGCGTTCCGATTTTTGTCTCCGAGTTTTCGACCTGTGATGCCTCCGGAAACGGGGCGATCGATTATAACGAGGCCGCAGGCTGGAGAGACCTGATCATGAATAATAATCTCTCCTATGCAGGCTGGAATCTTGCGAATAAAGACGAGAGCTCATCCATCATAAAAGGGAGTTGCAGTAAGCTGCTGGACTGGACGGAGGATGAAATTTCGGATACGGGGAAATGGCTGAGGACGCTCATCCGCGACGGTAAAGCACTGGAACCGGAGATTATTATCACACCGGGCGACGAAGTCGACACACTCATCCTGCCCGAGATGCTGAACGATATTGAAGAAGAAGCCTTTGTGGGCATCAAGGCAGAGAAAGTAATTCTGCCTAAAAATATCCGGACCATCGGCCCCCGCGCATTTGCCGACAGCAAAAACCTGAAAACTGTAGTCCTCGGGAATCCCGACGCGGTGATTGCCGAGGATGCATTTGAAGGGTGCGGGGAGATAGAGATGGTAAGGCCATGAAATTGGGCCAATGGGGACGTTTCTCAGTGACCCATTATTGCAAGCAAAAATGGGTCACTGAGAAACGTCCCCATTGGCCCAATGACTTTAGACGAAATCTGCCGGCCTGACCGACAGACCCGGGAACAGGGCGAATGGGATTGTTTCTTCAAAAGAGTAAACGTTGACAATTTCCGGAATTCTGTCAAACTGATAAACTGTTACTATTCTTTTTTGGGGGTTGACGATCCAGTATTCTTTTACGCCTGCGGAACGGTATTTGAAGAGTTTTATTCCGTAATCTCTGGATTCCGTAGAGGGTGACACGACTTCCATGACCCAATCCGGCGCACCCATGCAGCCTTTTTGGTGAAGAATATCCGGATTGCAGACCACTAACAGGTCCGGTTCCAGAAGATCCTGCCCCTCCTCGCCGTTCAGGTAGACGCCAAAGGGAGAAGGGTATACCTCGCAGGAGCCATTATGAGATCGAATATGGCTTTTGATCGCAAAAAGTATTTCCACAATGATACTCTGATGAACCCGGAGAGGTGCACTCATATAGTATATTTGTCCGTCAATCAGTTCGGCCCGTTCATCCTCCGGCAAGGCTTCTATATCTGCAATTGTGTGGTACTCGGCAGCGGTTCCGTAAGAAGAAGCCGGGTCTCTGAGAACCGACGCACGTAGATCAGGTGAAGGATAAAAGGTGCGGCTTTTTCCGGCAAGAGCTTTTTCGAGAGCCAGGATAGTTGTCCTTCGGGGAGAGCGTGTCTGTCCACCCAGGATTTTCTGGATCGTGGAAAGGGGAACGCCGGATATTTGTGAAAGAAGCTCGTTGGTGTATCCAAGCTCGCGTTTTCGAT
>CADCPK010000518.1 GCA_902803215.1 uncultured Lachnospiraceae bacterium | reverse complement strand
ACATGAATTCTCCTGGGCTAAATAGGAGAGCTCCCTCCACATACAAATAATTACCCTCCTCAAGAGTCATGCTTTTAGGCTCATCTCCCAGCGAGAAGTAATCGTCAGAAATGTATTCTCCATAATAGCCAGATGGGCGGGATTCAAACTGGGCCTTATCAACATAAACATGCATTCGAACCCCGTATCCGTCTTCATCCGGTACGACAGTGGCCACATAATATCGCCCTGGATTGATGTCCTGACCAACTGTATAATATCCCGCTGCAACATTAAAAGGTCCTGCCTCCGGACGTGAATTGTATTCTGCATCTACCTTCTGTTTTAACTCTGATAAAGTCAAAAAATCCAATTGTGTTACATCCGGCTCTGATGCCGCTACCGGAACGCTGAGTGCAAGACATCCTATCACTAATAGAGCTGCAACTCTTTTCATAACATAATTCCTCCTTTTCCAAATCTGTGCACAGTGCGCATCTTCAAACAAATTCATGTACATAGTACCTTCTTTGCATTATGAAGCCCAGAAACATGCGCGTTCATTTCCGCTACCTGAAGTTGCAACGGGATAATGCCTTTTTTCTGGATATCTTATTCATGGAGATCCATTATCCGATGTGCATGCCTAACCAAAACATCAACAGCTTCCTCTGGTCTAAGTTCCGTAAAAGACTCTTCGGATTCCCCTGTTTTCAGACCAACGCCACTACTTGCTGCGAACATGTGGAACCCAAATACAATGTAGGTTATTACCCCCGAAAAGTCCTCCGCCTCTACCTTTTCCGTGAATTCAACTCCATCCAGGGATTCAAGAATTCTTCGTATCCGTCGATCCCTGACAGCATTATCAAGTGATTTCATGTCATAAATCTGCTGGTTATTTCCCAAAAATCTGCGTACAGGTTCCCTGTTAATGATCAGCTCATTCCGCTCATCGCACAAAAGCCAGTCAAGGTCCTTATCCAGCGTTACTGATAACTGAAGAAGCTTTTTCAACTCCGGGAATGCGGTTCCTGTCTCCCATTTCGTAATACTCTGTCGGCTCACTTCCAACTCTTCAGCCAATGCTTCCTGAGAGTATCCTTTTTCCTTCCGTGAAATCTTCAATCTGCCAGCAAAACTCATGCGCCATTTCCTCTTTCATTCACATATATCCTGTCCCCACAAGGGCAGTTCAGTTTTCTGTTCCTTTATAGGGACAGTATTTTGTGCGAATCCTGGAACGACTCCATAACAGAATTCCGGCCAGCAGGATCACATGGATCCTGCCGGGTAGGTTAGCCTGACAGACTTTCCCTTTCCTGACACACTCAATAGTCCGGTAAATTCTTCTGTGCTGCGATCCCGATCAGAAGGATAATCAGGTCATCAATCGGTCCCGGGCACAGATCAATGGGTGATACGATATACAGGATCATCAACACAAGAATCATCCCTTTTGCCATTCCGTTCATTGTTGGTCTCCTTTCTTAAAACCGGTTACCGCAAAAGCTGCTATAGCTTTCTGATATCAATAATATATCGAACCAGGGATATCTCGATAAGATGCACTTATCAGAATCTAACTACCCCTTTTTTTTCACTTTTTACAGTGATATATTCATATATAGTTCGTATATAACGACCCCTATGTGGGGCATTATTAAGTGCAAACAGCAGATTGGGGAGAAGATGGAAACAGAAAAGATAAATGTATTCGTTCCAACAGAAACCGCAGAGATCCTGGAAAAAGATGCCAGGACATTTGAGATTTTTAAAGCAGACAGCACAGTCCTCAATATGAATCGATTTTTGAGCCTGCTCCTGATCGGTTATTACGATGTATACACAGCAACATATAGGCAGATACGCGACCAGATTTCTTCTGTGCTTGAAGAAACAGGTTACTCGAATACACAACAGCGCTCCTCTACAGCAGAGCTCCTGATCAAAAAAGTACTATTTCCCGAAATTCCAAAGAAGAAGGGACAGCAGGCCAGAAGAATATCGCTCAAGCCGACCGCCTCAACCATGGCAATCCTGATCAATATTGAGAACAATTTAAACGGAGATACCATGTCAAGGTATCTGTGCCGATTGTTCACTTCATATACTCTAAAACCGTTAAATGAAAGGGAGCGTATTATCTTCAAATCAACATACGATTTTCTTTTGAATGCTTGCAGAACGCAGCAAACATTTTCCTTTACACTGACATGGAATAACGAAGTGATTCATGAAGTCCTTCCTTACTGTATCGATGTGAGCAAAGAAGAGCTTCATAACTATCTTTTATGTCAGGAATTCATCCCTGATCGGGACAGGTACGAAGCAAGAACCTTTCGTATGAACAGAATCACACATGAACACTTATCAGCAAACACCATGTCACTCGATCAGGATGTAAAGCGTCATTTGGAAATGATGAAGCGCTATGGCCCCCAATATCCGATCAACGATGACGAAGAATGCTGCGTGCGGCTAACAGAAGAAGGAACCCATTTATTTAACCGGATCTATTTCGGACGTCCCATTGTTGATCGTATCGAAAAGAAGTCCGATGGAACCTACTTCTATTTCAAGGTGTCAAAGTTCCAACTATACACATATTTCAGACGCTTTGATAAAGATCACGCGATCATTCTTTATCCAACATCCTTACGTACGCAAATGATAGAATCATATCAAATCGCTCTCGATGCTTACTCAAGTGAATATTTCGGAAGTGTGCCTACTTTATCCGATTGCATGAATATACAGAGAAGCTTACGTGCTGAATGGGACTGAGTTTCTTGCGAATTCGATTGCAGTAATTTAACTCCTGTCTGAAATATATGAAGCCTTATCTGAAAGCAAACTTCCCTTGTCATTCATGATTTATGGAATTGTTATCCTCTTCTTTTCCAGATGCATCGGAAGGCGGAGCCATTGGCTCCGCCTTCCATTACTTCTTCTCAAAGTGCCTGTGAAAGAGTCTTTAGAATCCCCGAAATCTCAGGGTTCTTCAGCAGCCTCATAAAGGTCTCCATATCCGATTCTTTCCTATCAGCGTTTTTTGCGTCGGCTCCATTGAAAGTATCGCTCTTTGTGCCCACATCTTTCATCTGATCTGTCACTGTCTTCTTTTCTTCTATAGGCTGCATCTCAATAACATTTGTACCCTCATTTCTCCCACTATAGAAAGCATCCTCAAACAATCGCGCATTGTTCCGTCTCCCTT
>CADCPK010000517.1 GCA_902803215.1 uncultured Lachnospiraceae bacterium | reverse complement strand
TCAGAATCTGCCTGTGAATACAGAACGCATGACCGAGGATGGTGTTCTCCTCCACACAGACAAAGATCGGCGTTTCATCATCAGCTATGATCTTCTGCAATTCTACCGCATTATACTTCGTAGCCGGTCCCTTGAACAAATCTGGCCGTCCGTTGTGGTGAACCATATCGACCTGAAACAAAAGATTGAGTATTCCGGGAATATCTGAATCATTCGCTCTTCTTACAATCATTCCTATTCTTCCTCTCTGTTTAACAATGTGGAATAGCCATTCTCGTATCTTCTTATTCAAGAATTCTTCGCTTTCAAACCACGATACGGTTGTAAGCTGATTGAAGAGTACGTTGTTTACGCCTCCAATGTAATGATCTCCGGATAGCAGGCGATTACCTTTTCCTTTGGAATACTACAGAATATTTCCACAAGCTCGGCATCTAACTGCGTTCCGGCAACTTCTTTGATAATGCTGATCGCCTGTTCATGCGTTTTGGCTGGTTTATAGGAGCGCTGCATTGTGATTGCAGAATAGGTATCAGCGATGGCGATTATTTTTGATGCAAATGGGATTCTGTCTTCCGCTATACCATAATACCCTTTGCCGTCAATGCGCTCATGATGGTACAGGATCCACGGCGTGATATTCTCGAATGATTTGAGCTGTCGAAGCAGTTTTACTCCATTCTGCGGATGCTGCTTCATGACCGCCCACTCGTCGTCGGTCAGCTTGGCGGGTTTCAAAAGGATGCTTTCCGGAACTCCCAGTTTTCCAACATCATGCATCAGCGCTGCATATTCAAGGCTGACGGGATTGACAAGTCTTTTCTGCGCATTTGGCAGATACTCATACAGCAGCATGGTGAGCTGCTGTACATGGCGGCTGTGACCGTTCAGGTTCGTGTCCCGCGCATCAATAACGCTGATAAGCGTTTCAGCAATGTCGATACTGCGCTCCTTAGTGCGGCTGATGAGCTTAAACATGATCGTGAGCATAATTGCCACATATACGCTCCCGCCGAACAGGATGCCGGCGATCAGAGGATTCGGCTCAAATTTGAACGTTACGAAAATATAGCCGCCGAGGAAAAACACTAGAAGCGCAAGGGCTAAATATTTCCAGAATCGTATCTGCCCGTTGCCTGCCGAAAGCACATCACGCATGGAACGCAGAAAAACGGTATACCTCCAGATATTTGTCACCATAATGGTGATGCCCATTACGAGCATACTATAAATGATAATGTCCAAATCTTCACCTCTCGACCTATGTTCAGCGTTTCAATACGCCTGCCGTATCCCAGCAAAGTGCGGGCGGTCATCAATTGTATTCAGCTTCATTCTGATGCCATACAATGCAGTTCTTTCCGCCTTTCTTGCCAGTGTAAAGGTACTCGTCCGCTTTTTTTACAACAGCATCATAGTCTTCCCTTTTCCCGGATGCGAGTCCGACGGTAACGGTTACAGGAGAATTATCCGGAAGGGTCGCGCTTTCAGAGATCAGACTGCACAGCTTTTCCGCGTGCCTATAAGCGGTGTCAACATCCGTATTCTGGCAGTAAACGACGAATTCCTCACCGCCCCACCGAACAGGATAATAGCCGTCTTTCTCTTCTTCCCGGAGACATGATGACAAAATCTTTAACACTTTATCACCAATGTCGTGCCCGAAGCGGTCATTGATTTTCTTAAAATTATCAATATCCAGAAGGATCACGCTGATCTGCTCCGCACTTTCCTTCCCGATCACATCATAAAGGAATCTCCTGTTATAAAGTCCGGTCAGCGGATCGTGCGTGGATTGATGATCCAGTTCCTTTTTGATCAAATCAAGTTCGAGCTTATAGAAGAAGGATGTATAGAGTACCGTAAATAATGTGATCAGGAGATTCACAAAACTGAAGCTTCTCGCATATGGCATCAGTTCTTCAAACAATTCCTTATAAAAATAGTTTGGTACGAGTGATGGAGTGAAATGAATCATCAAAGCGGATATAATGCCTAATATCTGAAATATGAAACGCTTGTTTCCATAGGAAGGACAAAGATAGAACAAGACCGGCACCATGCCGACTACAAAATAGATGAAACCAAATGTATTCCTGGTAATACACTCACATACGGTGGAAAAGAGTATGATCTCAAAGTATGCTACAACGGTCGCCTTTTCAGACGTTTCTCTGTCTTTGGAGAAGATCAGAAACAGAACATAGAAAATAGAACTGACTGCGTTGATGAGTGCCATCGGCACTGCATCCATGATATAAAAAACCGAAAAATATCCAATATGAACTATGAGACACATGATAAGAAATATTGTGTTTCGGTTCTTTCCCATTTGATTGAGAATTGTCGATGAATTACTGCGCGGCTTCAATGATGCTCCCTCTCTTTCCTATAATGTCATCGTTTCGGCTGTCAATAGCGTGCATTTAAATGCTTTCTAATCACGCTCTTGATAAAGACTTCCCCAACTCATATCTGCTCTGCCAGATGGAATCCGCATTTAAAACACCGTCTTCGCTCACTTCCAATTCTATTTCATATTCTCTGTCGAACTAATGATATATATAAGGCTTATGAGTATTTTCTTTTGTGTTGGAGATATGGGGTTTATGACAGTGTGGAAAATCAACAACCATACTCCTGCAAAAACTGTATCAGCAATTCACCCATGATCTCACTGTTCACCACATAGCTCCCATGATCCGCATTCTCAATGATGGTAAGCTTGGATTGCGGCAGGCTTTCAGCGATTCTCCGCGTTTCCTCCGCTTTGATGAGGTCATGCTCTCCGGCAGTGATTAACACCGGAATCGTGATGTTATGAAGTAGTTCAGAATCTATGTGAGGTTCATTCAACATCAGTGCAGTCAGCGGATTCGGAGATTTTTCGTACATCTCCCGGCATTCGGTCACAAAGGATTCATCAAGACCGTCCGGTGACAGATTGGTTCCGCTGATTGCCATAATACTCACAGTTCCCGGATGCCGCAGTTCGAGCAGAAGTCCGATGATACCGCCGTCACTGTGACCATAGTACGCAGGCTTTTCAAGATGAAGAGCTTGAATGAATGCGTAGATATCATCCGACATATCCGCATAGTGAAACTCTTTGACAGGCGGATTGTTGACACCGGTAGCGCCATGTCCTCTTGAATCAGGAGCATATACGCAATA
>CADCPK010000516.1 GCA_902803215.1 uncultured Lachnospiraceae bacterium | reverse complement strand
CCTGTCGGAACGGGACCGTCTATGGAATACTCGATAGTGTCTGCTTTGTTGATACAGTCAAGGTAGGCTGCCCCTGCAGGTCCCTCGGGCAACGGGACTTCTCCCATCGTCGGTTCCTGTGGTGAAGTGTCGAATCTTATAGCCATAATATTGCATGGCATAGAAGTAAGCAGCAGGCTCATGATACCTGCTGCGCAGATTCTTTTTGCTAATTTGTGAGATCTTGTCATAAATAATCCTTCCCCCATTCATCGTTAATTGAAACTATACGTACATTTAGATAAAGGTGTGACGCCCGGCACAAACAAGTTCCCTGATCCCTCAATAAAGCTCTACGCTTTTTGAAGGGAACTTACTTGTATCGGTTAAATTGTATGTGCCAAAAAGAGAGATCTGTGTTAACCCCTCTGACTCAATAAAAAATTATAATGTCCCCTTTATATTTTGTCAATGTTGACGAAAAGAGTGACAATGAGGACGGTTGTTCCTGTCACAAATTGACAACGTGGACGGTTCTGAGTCAGGGAACCTGTCCCCGTGACTCAGAACCGTCCACGTTTATCACTCAAAAACCTCCTGATCCGCTTTTTGCATTTCGGCAAACTCCGGTTCGTTTTTGAGATAAGCTTCATACTTCTTTTTTGTCTCCTCTTCCCACGTATCGTCGGAAGAATAGACATAAGGACTGTTAAGTTTCCGGGTTCCGGTTTCAAAAACCGTGTCCATGCTGATTCCCACGTAAGGCTCCACCGCGTTTTCTTCCTTGTCGGAATACATACTGACATGGATTTCACGAATATTACCGGCATCCAGGACCTCTTTGTTCTCCTTAAAGAACCTCACAAAATCGGCCAAGGCGCTTTTCGGATCGTCAAGCGCTCTCTCATAAAAAAGAAAAGCCAAAGATCGCTTAACATAATCGTATTGTATCTGCGCATTTCCGTATTTCTCGTGCCACTCTTCTATGCTCCCGTCGGGCAGTTCCGACTTAGCCACGACAATATAATCTGTAAAGTCTTCTGTAAAGGCCTTTGTTCCGTCTCCGTTCAGAATTTCCACATTGTCAAGATAGTAATTTTTTTGAGGCGACTGCCCGGCTGCGGTTGCAAGGAAATGTCCGAAATGTACATTTTCCCCATCAATCTGCTGTGGATCCTGCAATTCCCACGTATCGAATGTCATCGTGTTTTTGTCTTCCAAAGTTTGCAACGCCTGTATGGCGTCTATGGAAGCCAAAGGAATCTCTGAACTATACTCATACAAATATGCCCGCTCTTTGCCCTGAGAGAGGATTGTCTCGATGTTCTCTTTTAAATCGGAGACTCTGTAATCCCATATCGGTATGCTGATCGTATATGCATCTCCGTCTTCCTCAATATCAAGCAGGCCCGGTAAATATTCATCACCGATCGCAACATCGCTGCCAAGATAAAGACTCAACGAACTTCCCAGATTCTCTATTTCGTCCCGCCAGATACCTTCCGGTTTGAACCGGACAAGTACCTTCTCCGGTTCATGCACCGATCTTCCGATGGCATAGGGAATCCCGATGCTGTCCAGCCGGTTTTTCAGTATCGCCTGGAAGCTTACTTCGGAAGCGTCGTATCCCTCAACCGTCTTACCGTCATCATAAGGCCTGTATCGGAAACACACCGTCTTCGTATCAAAGGAATCTGCATTCACCTGGTTCCTGCCGGGGAAAAGGGCATCTTCCACCTTCTCCCACTGCACTTTCCACTCGCTGTCCAGCAGGAAACCCTGATCGAGCGGTTCCTTTGTGAGCAGCTGATGCCAGAGTTCGTCGGGAAGATAGTCCTGTGCAGGTGACATTATGATTCGGCTGCCGTCTCCCAGCGTCTTTGCTTCTATGGTAAGCGGATACTGATAGTCTTCTTCTTTGTCGAAGCTTAGCGTGAGATTTCTGTCTTCCTCATCAAGAAGACCGTCCAGCCTGTCTGCGGCTTTCTCTGTAAATTCCAGCAACAGTCCTTCTTCTTCTCTCTTCACCGATTCTACTTCTTCCGTCTGCGAAAAGACACCGTAGTCCGTCCCCTCTCCATCCTGTTCTGTTGTAATGACGGACATTACCATAGGCCTGGTAAGCACCGTTCTCAACAGGTTCTGCGGATTTTCATCGTGGAGAGAACTGTAGGGAAGACGGACAGTAATTCCCTGTCCTTCTTCCTCCCACAGATAACGTCCGCCCGAGAAAGCCTCCGTCCGGGCTTTGATGATCTGCGCGTTTTTTTGAAAAGCCTCTTCCGTCATCTCGGAACCATTATAATATACACTCTCTGTTTCTATATACCGAAAGAGGATCGGGATCCGATAGTGAAATATAAGAGCAGCCGAAATCAACAGAGCCCCCGAAAAAGCGGATGCCAGTATCTTTCTCCGTTTTTTCTTTTTGAGTTTTGCGGCCTTTTTTTCCTCTTCCGTCAAGTCGGGATAATACCGCAGGAGAGTATTCAGCAGCTCATCAACGTTCTGAATGCGATCCTCGCTGTCCAGTGCCAGTCCTTTCATCAGGCACTTTTCTGCCTGCGAAAGGATATCCGCTCCTAAGCGCGAGGGCGCTTCCAGCTCATCAAAAAGGAGCCTGGAAAGCACATCTTCGGGATCGCCCCCGGTAATGCAAAAATACATCGTGGCACAAAGAGAATATACATCTGTATACGGACCTGTTTTTCCGTTTCCTTCAATATGTTCGGGGGGAGAATAGCTGGACTTGTAGACGCCGGACATGGTCATGGTATTCTGATCGAAGCGTTTTGCGGAGCCAAAATCAAGCAGCTTCATGGTGCCGTCCGGCAGGATCATCAGATTATCGGGACTGATGTCTCTGTGGATCAGCCCCGAGCCATGAATTCTTATAAGAGCGTTCATGACCGGAGTAAATACTCTGACTGTCTTTTCCATAGGCCACTTGCCATCCTTGAGGATATGTTCGCGAAGCGTTGTGCCTTCCAGAAATTCCATGACAATGTATGCCTGCTTATCATCTTCGAAGTAATCCAGTACCGATACGATGGCCGGATCATCACTGAAATCCTTCAGGATTCGGGCTTCCTTCAGGATTCTTTCTTTAGAAGTATCTCGAAACGATTTGATGGCTGTCACCTGATCGTTATACTTATTGACAGCCTTGTACGTAATGCCGAATCCGCCGTGCCCTATCTCCTCCAGAACCGTATAGCGCCCGTCAAGGGTCATTTGTTCTGTCATTTTGATTTCCTTTCTGAAAACATACAGGGGAGAGTTTTGCTCTCCCCTGCTCCTGAGGTTTATCGGGCGTAGTAGGTGATATCTTCGTATCTGTAATGATAGGTAAGGCGGCCGTCCGGATGATAGGTGTAAATGGTTTTTCCGTAGCTGTATTCGATGCTTCCGTCGCTGTTGATGCGAAGGTAGCCATCCCGGGAGAATTCCACCCAATAGCCGTTCTCATCATAGATGCGGAATCGGGTGTCCGAAACCTTAACTACGGAGAGGTAGGCGTTTCCGTTGTAGTAAGTCTCCTCGGCCTCGTACCAGTAGATGCCCGGGCCATAGATATCATCCGCATATCCTACACAATATGGGCAGGCGCCGTTTGCTGCCTTTGCTTCGCGGGTTACAGCCGCTTCTGCCGCCACACCGGTGAAGAGCATTGTGCATGCCATAGCTACCATCATCATTTTGCTTCTTGCCGTTCTTTTCATTGTTATAT
>CADCPK010000515.1 GCA_902803215.1 uncultured Lachnospiraceae bacterium | reverse complement strand
GCCCAGTGTAAGCGACGTATTCGTATCAGAATTTACACCATTCTCTTCTGCCCCTTCGTTGGCAACATTTTCCTTGGCGTTTTCCTCGGCATTTTCTGCAATTACAGTCCCAGATTCGCTCCCGTTTTCCTCAGAGTTCGTATCACCAATTATACCCAGCACTTCCACAAGGTCTGTAAAGCTTACAAATCCGCCTCCGGGAAGGCTGAACTGGTACATTTTGCCGTTCACGGAATACTCGAAGTCCACCCACTATTTACCAAATTCAGAAGACGCTCATATTGCGCGAGAAAATCGGGCGGTTTTTGCCAAAAAAGGGCAAAAAACGGATTTGAATTGAATAGGGAAGTCTTGTACTTCCATGGGAAAGTGGAGAAAAGTGTATTTGTCTGATGACAATGAATGCCAATATAAATTTGTCTGATAATTCAATGGAATCCGGAATAGAAAAAGGCCCTGTGTCGCGTTTTCAGTGGAGCCGGAGGGATCATTTCCCAAGTACTCTTCTGAAACGCGACACAGGGCACCGTAGAATTCTGATCAATTCTTAGCAGCAAAAGATGCTGTTTTTTTCTGGAACTCTGCAGGGGTAAGATTTGCTCTCTTTGCGGCATCCGCCAATGTGAGAATCCCGTCTTTCACAAGGCTTGCTAACACTTCAAGAGCCCCTGTCTGTTTGCCACGCGCTTCTACGCGATCTAATACTTCACACATATCCTTAGGCTTACCTCCTTCCCCTTCCAATGCTTCGATATACCGTTCGTCGTGAGTGATTGCTGTCAGCAGTTTAAGAACTTCATCGACGTATTTAAACTTCTCAGGATCAACTGGCCTGTAATCCGGATTCGTCCTCTTGTGGATAAAGAAATCTACTACGATCTTGAAATCACTGTGGAAATAGTTTATTGCATCTTCCGGCAACCGTGCTATCTCGAACACATTAATCTTATAATCGCTGACAAATGGTTTGAACTCCTCCGGAATCTCAATCGCATCATGCAGGTTGCGATTCTTCCCCCATGGCTCATTCCCGAAGTATAGAACCAGTGTAATAACCGGATAGCGTTCTTCCTGGTACAGTTCAGCCCGGTATGCTGTTCCATCGTATCCCATCACCCGAAGAGGCATATCCTTTTCATATTTCGACTGGTTTTCAAATCCGAGGAGAGCGATTCTCACGCTGATGCGTGAAGACGTCGTTTTATTCCAGTACTTCGCAACATCTCGTTCCTGCTCATGGAGCTTTCCATCAGTCTTATACATCGAATATGGCTGAGCATCGGTAAGAGTATATTCCTGAATGACTTGTCTGCCTTGAAACAGAAGCCCATTCACGATATCCGCAAACACGTCGTTGAAAGCTTCCAGTGTTTTCTCCGTTATATCTTTCTCTGCCAAGCCATCACCTCCCCGATTGCATCAGGATAGGGAGGACGCCGTCCTCCTGTGATTATTGTAACTCACATTGACTTAGATTTCAACGAAAAATGGGATTTTCGACAGCAGCAGTCATGATACCCACAGGCATCCTCTTCCAGATCTTCCGGCAGTAGTTCCGGGCCTGTTTCTCCGAAACATCTGTGTCAATCAGTGCCTTATAGCAGGCAAGGAACGGGTAGGCCAGGAGTTCCAGAGTTGACTGGAATTCTGCCTGCTTCTCACACGCTATCGGACTCCACTCCTCTGCCAGATCCTCCATCCGGTTCTCCAGCCAGGTTGAGATGATCGGAGCCTTCAATCCGAAGTTCTGTTCGACCGCAGCGTTTATATAGTCCACAGCAGTTTGGCTTTTCATGGCATTCCTGATACAAAAATAACATATTAAGATTACCTGACCGGTTACATCAACTTTTTTATTCATTTTTCGTTAAAATTTAACAACAAAAAGCTCCTTGTCTTGGCTCGAACTTTACGCTATCCCGAAGTACAATTTATAAGGTACCTCTGTAACTTTACCGTGACCAAGCGTAAATGGCTACAACTGTACTAACCCTCCATTTACCTGCGAGAATGGAACTTTCTGCAGAAACAATGGCAAAAGATAAAGACCTTTATCAAAGCTTTTGCCTCGATAAAAGTCTTTACATAATTGGCAGTGCATCGTTCAGCCACTACATAGTCGCGTGTGACGGAATTGAACACAGTGGTTGTCTGGGCGGTAGCGTCTTTTTCACTGCCTGCCAAGTGAAAATCCGCTTACTTTTCTTCAAATATACCGCCGTCTCCTTACAAGCATTATTCCAGCAAACATCATGAGGATGCCGCCGAAGATCCTAAAGAGCCTTGTGCCGGGACCGCCGGTGTTTGGGAGAGCGACTCCGGCTATATTATTGATGATATATTGTCCATCTTCAGCTTTTGATCCATTGAGTATGGTATGAAGTTCACCGTCATTATCCATAAATCCATAAAGAGGATCCCAGAAACCGTCAACAGTCTCTTCTGTGACATAGTATC
>CADCPK010000514.1 GCA_902803215.1 uncultured Lachnospiraceae bacterium | reverse complement strand
CCCAGATATTCCTTTATCTTTTCTCTGATCTTTTCGATGAGCTCTTCATTATCCAATTTTGTCCCTGTTCTGTCCTCGTACAGCTCCTGAAAGGTCTTCCCCTGGTCCTCGGGGTCAAGGCACACGGTCATGGCATGTTCCCGCCAGTGGCTGCCTTCGGGAAGCTGGTAGTAGACGATGTTATGCTGAATCCATTCCAGAGCCATGTCGGACGGGGTGCGGTAAGAAGTATAGTCGATGCTCGGCACCGGGTGTTCGCGGGAAAGGGCGCCGCATATGATCTCGATGTCGGATGCGTTGATGATCCGATAGGATTGGTAAATAACCCAGGCATCATATCTGTGCTCGGCATGAAACTCTGTGCCGTTATAGGTGAAGTAGTAATTGACACCGTCACTGCTTCCCAGACCAATATCTTCTTCGGAAGAAAGAATACCGCCTGAAGCATTATTCTGGAAGGAAACGATGGTGTTGGGAATTATGGCCTCTACATGCTGTGGGGCCGAGAATGACAGGCAGACAAAAAGCGCGAATGCCGTCAGTTTTTTACATTGCATTGCTGTTAACCTCCATATAGCTGCCTATTATACCGGATATTTGCGGATCCGTCCAATGTTTACAAACCCTAACATTTTTATCCTCCATAATTCGCCGTCTTTCTATTGACATTTGTACAGTTCCTGTTACAAACAACAGATATCCATAAACTACAAACCGGGAAAAGCTGTATGAGATGATGCGGCCTGCGTGGCCGACGCAGGTTTTATCCGTGTAAAGAAAGCAGACTTGATCAATGTAAGAGCCTCTGATTTGAGAGGCTCTTTTCTTTATGGAGATTTTGCAGTCCGGCAAACGCCGGAAATAATATTTTACTTCTTGAAATGCTCCTTCTATTCATTTAAACTGGAGTTGTAAAAATAAAACATAAAAATAGAATACTTAAATGGAGGAGGCGCCATGCAGAAAATCAGACCGGTACCCGGTAAAGACGGTGACAAGTATGTTCCTTTTGAAAAACGCACAGGAGAAAGCTCGATCGTTTTCTTCACCCGTGATCTTTCGGAGAACGGGTTGAAAAAGATCTACGACAGAGTTTCATCCGTACTGACAGGCAAAGTAGCGGTAAAGCTCCATACAGGAGAGCCGGAGGGGCCGAATATCCTGCCGCGCCCGTGGGTGAAGGAACTATTCGAGTCACGTCTTGATGATAATGCGTCTATCGTTGAGACCAACACCTATTATGTGAGCCCCAGATACACCACCGAGGAGCACAGAAAAACGCTTGAGATCAATGGATGGACATTTTGTCCGGTGGATATCACGGATGAAGATGGCGTAACGACGTTTCCGGTGAACGGGGGCAAGTGGTTCACCGAGATGCATGTAGGAAAAAACCTGGAAAACTATGATTCGCTGCTGGTCCTGACGCATTTTAAGGGACACACCATGGGCGGCTTTGGCGGCTCAAACAAAAATATCGGTATCGGGTGCGCGGACGGCCGCATCGGAAAGAAGCAGATCCACACAAAAGAAGGGTCATCCAATCAGTGGAGCATTGCGGAAGAAGAACTGATGGAGCGCATCTCCGAGAGCACCAAGGCGACGATCGATCATTTTGCTCCGCATGTCTGCTATATCAATACCATGCGCAACATTTCTGTCTCCTGCGACTGCGAGGGGCCGGAGGCTGAGCCGGTGGTCACGCCCGATGTCGGGATCGTTGCGTCGCTCGACATTCTCGCGGCTGACAACGCCTGCATCGACCTGATCTACAGCCTTCCCGATGGAGGCGGCAAGGCGCTCATCGAGCGTGTGGAGACCCGCCACGGCCTGCGCCAGCTGAGCTACATGAAAGAGCTGGGAATGGGCAACGACCGCTATACGCTGATCGACATTGACCATGATGATAAAGAGATCACGGCCGCCGAGGCTGTAAAAGACATCAAACCGGGCTGGGTGCCGGATAAGTATAATACCTTCTGGGGAAGAAATCCTCATTGAGATGAAATGAAAACGTCAAATATGAATATGAAATATGACGATGCATTTTGTTGAAAATAAGAAAAAGTGAAAATGAAGAACCAAAAAACGCAATTATGGAAGAAGCCTTGATTGCGTTTTTTGTATATTATAACGCTATAGTTATAGGAACACAAAAGGACCGTCCCCGT
>CADCPK010000513.1 GCA_902803215.1 uncultured Lachnospiraceae bacterium | reverse complement strand
TCAAAAGCATCTCACGGCGCTTGCTGGCCTGGTTGACTTCCCGGTTGTCCTGGCTGTTGTCAATGATGTCCTGCATGCGGTCGATCTCCTTTTCGTACACGCGCTGCATGCGGTGCAGGTATTCGACGCGGAGGTTGCCGACGGTATCAGCATTCCAGCGGTGCATATAAACCAGAGCTTTAAAGCCGTTCTGCTTGCCGCTGTCGAAGAGCCAGTAGATGGGGCGTTTCTGATAGATTTTGATATGATCCTTAATGAAATCGTTAAGGAAGTAATTGCGGATGACCTCACGGCTGGTATCACCCTTGTTGCCGAGAGCCTTGGCGATGAAATCAAGGTTCTCCTCCAAGGTTTCTTCTCCGTAAACCGTGCGGATGAAGTTGACGAAACGTCCAACGATATCGTCCTCAAAGTAGGGTTCATCGGTGATGGGAATGCAGTTGTCGGGGTCAGGGAGGTAGGTTTTGTACTTGTTGTCATCCCACTCGCCGCCAGCATAGGCAAGGCCGTCCACATCCAGTGAGTAGCGGCCCAGCATGCAGCCCACGGCGTAAGAGATCAGGCTGCGGATATCGCGGCCAAGGTCAGCTTTGCGGACGGTGACGTCCTTATCGGCGACTTCCGGGGTTAGTTCATCCTGCAAGCCGTAGATGTTGATGAAGATGCGGTTAAGTTCTTCTTCATTAGCTTTAAGCTTCTTGAAACGCTCGTTGCATTTGCCCTGCCAGAGCATATAGCACAACTCCACAGGGCTATGTACTTCTGGGTGGCCGCCATAATAATAGTTCATGGTCGCGCCAATGGAGGTGGCATCCCAGAGGTTGCGACTCCAACGGACGATGGGGTGAGCTTCGAAGTCCCAAGAGGTTTCGAAGGCGTCCCAGTCGGCTTTAGAGATAGCAATGCATTCCGATACTCTGGCGTCGATTTCCTGAGCCTCGTCACTTGTTGAATAAGGTATTTTACGAATTTGCTCAGCTCCATAGTTCAGGGTCGGGGCCAAAAACGAAAGACAGAGAGCAGAAACGCAGCTATTAAGTATACCCAAGATTGTTCTCTCGTTCTCTCCAAATCCACACATTGCAGCACTTGAGAATAAATATCCTTTGCCAAAATACCTTGCCCCAAATTCTGCAGACGATATAGCGTTCCACGTTACCCCGGGTAGGAACAACTTAGCTGAATTAACTATATATCTCGACCAGTGGCCACCATGGTTCAGGATAGTGGCATTGTCCTTCATTTCCCTTCCATCATATTGCCAGTTAGCTACGTAATACCCATTTCCATACCATTTTCTTCTGTCACCACCGCTATTTATCGGAAACCATTTTAATTGTGAATCCTGGCTTTGTTCATATGAATAGCCATATCCAATTCCAGAAATGCAAACCTCATACCAAGCCCTCATAAATCTGTTATTGTCACCTGTGCTCATTCCTTTCTTGAAATCCATATAGTCTCCCAAAGAAGGCAAAGCTTCAAAATCATCATATAGTTTCTGGCTCACCCAATATGCCACCGGCATCCCCGGAATCTTGGAGAAGTTGTTTACAGTCTGCTCATAATAGAACCCACAGCTGTGGTCGGCGATAGCCTCCAGCGTTTTTTGCCGCTGTACTTCCATACCTCCACGGAACTCTGTCAAGCGAAGATAGCAGCCTTTTTCCCTTGCAACATAGCTGTTTTTAAAAGCCAGCGTACACACAGGTACTGTCGCCTCTTCAAAGGCAGAGTATTCAAATTGAATCAAAGTCTCAATCGTACATTGATTATACAAGTATTGCCTAAGTTTCTCGTAACTCTGGATGAACATCCATACATAAGGTGTAAAGAATCCACAATATCCTTCAGGCAAAGTCATCGCAGACCAACGAATCATAAAAACCGAGAAGAAATCGCTCTTATAATCCGGATAATAATCTTTAATAAATTGATTCAGCCGAGCGTTCATATTCGATGCGCCCATGTATGGAGGATTTGTTGTAACAGCATGATACTTCTGCGCCATCACCTGCGCCTGCTCCACCAGTGCGCGAACCTGCGCTAACGTTTCATCCGCGCCAACGCTTTCCAGCGTAAGCTGTGCGGAATCATCGATTCCGGCCGTGTACCGATGCAGCAACTCCCAGTTTAGCTCCGGCACATCCAGAATGGAACCATACTCTTTGGCATCCCGCAGTACATCAAGCATCTCACTCAGCTGGTTGAGGGCGTTATTCTTTTCCAACTGGCTCATACCCTTGCCAAAAAGCTTGATATGATCCCGGTTGATACCATTGCTCTCCTGTATGCCGTATACATGGGGAACGATCCCACGCTCCAGAAAACGACGGTCATATTGACGTGCCTTCATCATCACAGCGAAATACGCCAGCTGAGCGGCACGGTCGTCAATATCCAGACCGTACAAGTTATTTTGTACAATGCTCTGCGCTGCTTCGCGCTGTGTCCAGCCCTGGCTCTCGTAGATCTGCATCAGCACGTCAAACAGGTACACCAATATATGGCCGCTGCCCATGCAGGGATCGATCACTTTGAGCTCCTCCGGGCGGAGGGCGGCATATTCTTTCCGGATTTCTGCCAGCTGCGCCTGCACCTGCGGTTCCTGCTCTGCTTCTTCCAGGTAGTATTTCCAGTTCTTCTTCAGTTCCTCATTCGGATGGCCTTCCACCCACAGACGGCCCAGACTGTTTTCCACCATGTAGCGGACAATCCAGTCTGGTGTAAACAGCTGGGTAGCGGC
>CADCPK010000512.1 GCA_902803215.1 uncultured Lachnospiraceae bacterium | reverse complement strand
TAAGAAGAACTAGGGCCGCCGCTCAGGAGAGCCTTCGCGGCTAAGTTCTTCTAAGCATCTTGTCTCTTCGGGCAGGCACAACGGTTCTCAGCCTGATATGACAATCCGCGGCAGGCGCCCGGGGGTGTGAGTTGTCGGGGTGTGAATGGTAACTTCGCAGAATATATTTTTTTCGGGCCTTTGCAAATGCAAAGGCCTTTGATATACTCTCTTATGAATGTAAAGGAGGAGTGTATGATCAGGCTGGCGTGTTTGGGTGACAACTGTGTGGATTATTATGACGAGACCGAGACCGGCATGTTCGGTGGTAACCCGGTGAATGTGGCGGTGTATGCGCGCAGGATGGGACATGTGTCTTCGTATCTGGGTGCGGTGGGGACCGACAGCTTTGGCTGCGGCATGACAGAGGCTTTAAAAGCGAAAGGTGTGGATATCAGTCATGTGCAGATCAAAGATGGGAAGACTGCGCTCACCCATGTGACCGTGCGGGACGGCGACAGGGTCTTCGGCGACTTTGAAGAAGGCGTGATGGCGGATTTCTCCCTGAGAGAGGAAGATTTTGCTTTTATTGGGGAGCATTCGCTGGCGGTTTCCGGAATCTGGGGACACTGTGAGAACGATCTGGGCAGGATACGCGAAATGGGAATTCCGGTGGCTTTCGACTGCTCGGATCAACTTGACGACCCGAGGGCGCTGCAGGCAATCAGAAATTCGGACATCATCTTTTTTTCGGATGACAAAAGCACGGATGAGGTGCTGGAGCAGAAGATCAGAGAGATCCGGGAAGAAGGACCGGAGCTCGTCGTTGCGACCCGTGGTGAGAGAGGGAGCCTGGCGTTTGACGGGAGCGAGTTTGTTCGTTGTGGTATCATCCCCTGTGAGGTGGTGGATACGATGGGCGCGGGCGACAGCTTTATCGCGGGATTTTTGTGTGCGCGGCTTTCGGGAAAAGCGCTTAAGGAATGTATGGAAGCCGGAGCAGAGCAGAGTGTGATTACGCTTTCTTACAGCGGGGCATGGAAATAAGATAATTTCTATTCTAAGAATATCAGAGATAGGCTACGGTGATTGACAGCAACCTGGCAGATGAATCCGGGATGGAATCATAATCCTGAAAATGATTGAGACAGTACATTAGAGAGAGGACAGAAGGCAGGAAAAAATCATGGCAGAGAGATTACAGCAGTATATGAAGTCGGTAGGATGGAAGCGGTTTATCATCATGGTTCTCGGCAATGTGTTTGCGGGAATGGGGATCGCGATTTTCAAGCTGTCGATGCTCGGAAACGATCCGTACAGCGGGATGAACATGGCACTCTCAGATGTGCTGCACATTTATTATCCTTTGTTTCAGGTGATGATCAATGTCGTCTTCTTCATCGTGGAGCTGATCTTCGGCAGACATTTTATCGGCATCGGGACTATTGTGAACGCAGTGTTCCTCGGGTACTTTGTAGATTTCTTCTATTGGCTGTTCCACATGGTGTACGAGCCGCATACTTTCATCGCCAAGCTGATCACCCTTGCTGTGGGGATCGTCATCTGCAGCTTTGGACTCTCGATGTACCAGACTTCGGACGTCGGCATCTCGCCGTATGACAGTTTTGCGCTTATCCTCGACAAGCGGCTGCCGAAGATTCCTTATTTCTGGTGCAGAATGTTCTGTGACGGCTGCTGTGCCCTGACCTGCTTCCTTGCGGGAGGCATCATCGGCATCGGAACACTGGCCACGACCTTCGGTTTTGGACCGGTCATCCACTTCTTCAACAAGAATGTGTCCGAAAAAATGCTGTAAATTCAGGATAAAAATAGTTTTTTTTATACGAAATCGCTGAAATTTGCGAAAGGGTGCTGTTTGGTTTGACAGCGCCCTTTTTCATTTGCTACTATTTACACGTATTTTGTAAAGCGTCCGCAGATGCTGCGGACACTTCAAGGTTACATTTACACCATTTTTATACAGGAGGAATCAAATGAGAGCATTAAAAGCACTTACAGTACTCACTGTCGCCGCTTCCGTTATTCTGGGAGCAGGAACCGTCATGGCTGCAGACGCAGCAGACTACAAGGTTGGCTTTATCACCCTGCATGATGAGAATTCCACTTACGACCTCAACTTCATCAACGCTGCAAAAGAAGCATGCGAAGAGCTGGGTGTTCCTTATGAGATCAAGACAAACATTCCGGAAGGCCAGGAGTGCTACGATGC
>CADCPK010000511.1 GCA_902803215.1 uncultured Lachnospiraceae bacterium | reverse complement strand
GACGAGTACAGGGAGTATCTGCAGGAAGTCCTGGATGCGACTGAGCGATAGGCTGACGGGTCAAAACACTGAACACCCCCATAGAGCGCATCAGATGATTATGACTGGCATCTGGTGCGCTCTATTGCGCTGCTGTGTGCTAGAATAGATGTCAGAATGGAGGATTCTGAACGGCAATGTGATTCCGGTGATTACTGAATTATAGGAGGAAAATCAGATGAAACTGCTCAACAGTGATCTACATACAATACTGGAAAAGGATTCCCTCAAGAAAGGCATAGAACAGTATCAATCCATCCGGAACAGACTCTATGCCACGAATATCACGGAGGATACAGAATTTCAGAATGATTTCAGGACCTTCTATCAAATGCGCAGGTTCTACTCCGACGAATTCGCAAGGCACTATTTCTTGCTCCTGGAACAGTTGAAATACACGCAGAATATCTCGTTCGAAATGGCCATGGAACGGGTAAAGCACATTCAAGGCACTTATGAGATGTCCTTTGCCAGCAAACTGGCGCATACGATCAATCCGACTCTTCCGATCTGGGACAGTGTAGTGACAAAACATTTTGGCGTCAGGGCTCCCTATTCAAAAAGCAAAGATCGCGAGCAAGCATGCTGCAAGCGGTATGAGGAATTCAAGGAGATGATGTACCGCTATATGAAGTCGGAGGAAGGCCGGGAAATCATCCGGCAGTTCGATCTGAAATATCCGGACAGCGGCCTCACAGACATCAAAAAGATAGACTTTGTCCTGTGGCAGGACAGGGATAGTAATAATGCAAAACAGCGCAGCGATTCAGTGACTCTTTCAAAACCAATGCCAGAAAAAACAGGCAGGAAGACCATTAAATCGATCAAGGAGAATGATCCAACCATAGAACAATATGAGGAACTGATCGATCTGCTCGAACAGAGCAATGAGCTCCAAGAAAAGACAATCGATGCTTTGAAGAAGCAGGTCGCGATTCTGCAGGAACTGTTGGAAGACGCACGCAGAAAGCTGGAATCATAAACCGTGTATCTTTAAGAGATTCTTACGATATAGTCTTTTAAAAGGATCGTTCTTGAAATATGCTATTAACCATTTTGTTAAGATACATGGTAACAAGTTCCAGGAGTATTGGGAGAGCGAAACAGCATTAAAAGGTGATTTGCATGCAAAATACAGATGACGAAGTGGTGTCGAAATCAAATGGACGCGGGCCTAAATTAAAGAGCCATGATAGCTCGGTATCGTATGTGCGGTATTATGAGGGTGTATTTAGGAAACTGAAAGAGATAATGGGAGTGAGAGGAGGATCAAATGCTGGTTATAACGATTAATGAAGATGAACAAGCCTTTTTCAATGAATTGATGAATGATTATCCCGACGATGTTTGGATAAGGACTGATCATCAGAGAGTATGAAAATGATGTAAAGAATACAGCGCAACGGGTAGATGATCTGACACAACAGACCAAGGGATGGGTCAAGCAAGACTTAGACTTCCTTAATGAAAAAATAAGGGTTGCAAATGACAGTTATGATGACCTGAACAATAAAGTCAATCGCCAGAGTGCTCTTCTTGAGAATCACAAACGTGTATTTAAAAGTGTAAGTACTGAAAAGGCTGGGCTTTCCGAAACAGAGGAAATGTGGAAAACACTCAGCAGGCTGTCTGCGCTTGCAAGCGGTTCTAATAGTGAAGGCGGTAAGCTGTCTTTTGACCGGTATGTCACGGGAGCGACCTTCCGGGAAGTGATAGAAAAAGCCAATTATCGGTTAGAGATTATGTCCGGAGGGCAGTACCAGTTAATGCATAAGACAGAAGCATATAGAAAGAATGCGATGAAGGAAGTATTGTAGACAACTTACGGTATTGTGTTGAAAAAAGTGTTACTTCGATCCGGACTCCATCATGCAGGGCAACGGATACACGGTGAATGCACAGGGTGATCTATTTGATCAGGCTCGCTGTAATACACTGGCATTCTTGATTGAAAACAAAATACAAATACATCGAAGATCATCGAATACCTGGCATGGTTTTCTATCACGCACAGAAATCAGGATAATAAAATGAACGGAGGCAATTCCCGATGTCAGAAAAAAGATGGCGGATTCTGAAAGCCGTTGAGCATAACTGGGGGCTGATGGGCCCCGGAGATTGGTCGAAAGTCCAATGGAATATCTTCTACGACGGCTCCTATGAGATTATCTCATCCTTTAAACCAACCCTTGCGGAATATGAAAGAATGATGAAAAGGAATAAACATCCAGAGCCCGTGAAGAAGGAAACCACCGGTATGATGGATAAAGCTGTTTTTGCTGCACTACTTAAAACAATAGAGTGTGAACCATGGAAAGATCCAACACTGGATGTTCACGCCTGCGATGGAGTCGCCTGGGAGATAGAATCGTACAGGG
>CADCPK010000510.1 GCA_902803215.1 uncultured Lachnospiraceae bacterium | reverse complement strand
CCCGCTACTTATGCCCAGAT
Source organism: uncultured Lachnospiraceae bacterium (assembly GCA_902803215.1). Lineage (GTDB taxonomy): Bacteria > Bacillota > Clostridia > Lachnospirales > Lachnospiraceae > Blautia_A. The sequence goes on along the minus strand of CADCPK010000510.1, from coordinate 9,384 downwards.
AGCTCAGTTGGTAGAGCAGAGGACTGAAAATCCTCGTGTCGCTGGTTCGATTCCGGCTCTGGGCATTTTTTCATGCCTAAATTGCCTCATATCAAGACAGAGAACGGTTCTCTGTCTTGTTTTTTTTATGTATTTAAAGAAGTTGTCAGGCGGGCAAGACAGAGAACCATCCCCTGTCTTTCTGTAGATTTTTTTGCAGATTCCTGTATAATAAGGAAAGAAAGAGAATCTTATCTAACTTTTATAAGTCACCTGAAAAGGAGCTGTTATGGTTTTACTGATTGTGGATGACGAAGAACTGACACGTTCGGGAGTTATTTCCTCCATTGACTGGGAAAATCTGGGAATCACAAAAATCATTCAGGCTGAAGACGGGCTTCATGGTCTTGAGGCAGCGAGGCTTCATCATCCCGAGATCATTCTTTCGGATGTACGGATGCCACGTATGGATGGAATTACTATGTTGAAAAAGCTGGAGGAGGAGCTTCCCGATACATGCGTTATCTTTATGAGCGGTTATTCGGACAAGCAATATCTGAAAGCGGCAATAAAGCTGAAAGCAGTCAGCTATATAGAGAAACCGATTCAGACTTCAGAGTTACGGGATGCCGTTCAGGAAGCGATCGGGATGTACAGGTCCCGTATTCATTCACTGCGTGGCCGCAGGCTGCAGTCTCTGGAGACGAAGGCAAGGCTTGCTGCTCTTCTGACTTCGCCCAATGATGCCGATGCATCAAAAATAAGGGCACTTTCATCGGAACTGAATCTGACGATCACAGAGGAAACATGGTTTACAAGTGTGATCATCCATTTTTCTCATTCCATGGAAACACCGGACCGGATCGTTGAACCGATCGTCAGTGGACTGGAAGCATTTTTGGAAGGTCTGGGGCTCAACTGTCTGCATCTCACACGGAGGATCCAGTATCTGGTGTTTATGATCATCGGAGAGCAGCCGCTCCCGGATTCCCTGCTGCATGCCATCCTTTCATATTTAAAAAGCCAGTTTGAAGGAAGCGGTAAATTTTACATCACCGCAGGAGAGAGCACCTGTGGGCCCGAAAACGCTTTTCTTTCTTATTCCTCCGCCGTGGGCCTGATTCAAAACAGCTTTTTCTTTCCGGAGGGAACGATTCTGACATATGCGGATCACGCTCAGAAAGAGAGGCCCGAAGCTCCGTCGGACACAGTGTTTGCACATGCACTTTCCTCTGTCGATCGCGAAGCAGCGGAGAATTTTCTGGAAGAGGTGAGGATGCATTACGCGAATACCCTGAGCAGTCTGCCTAACCTTGCCCGGGATCGCTATTATCGTCTTTTCATGCTGCTCCGGGATGCTCTGATCCAGCAGCATCTGCCCGCTGGAGATCGGGAGGAAACCATTCTTTCTTCTATGGAACAATGCTTTACTTATCAGGAGCTTCACGATCTTCTGGTTCACAGGACGGAAAAATTTTTTGATGAAACCGAAGAAAAAAAAGAAGGACCCGAGAACGCTACGATCCAGTTGATCGAAGATTTTATAGAGAAGAATTATATGAAGGAAGGGCTTTCGGTCAAGGATATCAGCGCTCATGTTTATCTTTCTGCATCATATGTATGTACTGTTTTTAAAAATGAGACCGGAAAGACTCTGAGTCAGTACATCACGGATTTTCGCATGGAAAAAGCCAAGCAGCTGCTATCGGATCCCCGTTTCCGAATCTCCGATATCTCATCTCAGGTCGGATACAGTGACGGTAACTATTTTGGGAAAAGTTTTAAGAAGCATACGGGGATGACACCTTCCGAATACCGGGAAAGGATCGTAGGATGAATCTTTTTCGCAATTTGAAGCAACGTTATATGGACCTGAAGATCCAGGCAAAGATCACCATTGTTCTTCTGGTCACGGTGCTGATCCCTTCTCTTTTTACGATCTTCTTATTTTATAACCGTCTTTTTGATATGATCGCGGCGGATACGATCAGAGATGAGCAGGAAGCCGCCGCAACGATGGTTCCTGAGATCGATGCGATTTTGGAGGAGGTGATGAAAGTCTCCTCAGACCTGACGCAGCTTTCGCTTTATCAGACGATATTTTTTAATCCGGTGAACGAGCCGGTCTCCGCTATTACAGCCGGCCGGGAGGGAGACTCTTTTGCCGGAGCTGTGGAATCGCTTATGGCAGGAACACCGGTGCAGAATGTGCGAATCTACCTCGATATCCCGGAGGAAGACCTTCAAGGAGAAGAAAGCCCTGCCCTGGAGTATTTTGGAACCGTCAGGGACCGCCGTTCCTACTGGAGAGGCGTTTTTGCCGGGTCGGGAACAAGGAGTCTGTTCTGTCCGCCGTTTTATCTCGGAAATCATGAAAGAGAAAACCTGGGGGATGAAGCCTACATCCGGGCTACCACGATCTACTATAAAGGAGAAGCGGTGCCTGCGTATATCGCGTGCTATTATTCCTCCGAGGTCTTTCGCGAGATCCTGACGAAGAATCTTTCCCTGCGAGAGGGTGTTTCTTACATCATCAACGAACGGGACAGTATCGTTGCCTCTTCTGACGAAGCCCAGACCGGAATTTATCGTCTGAGCTACAGTAATATAGAAGATTCTTACATGTCCTCCAAATCTTTTGTTCCCCGAACGATCCTGGGAAAGGAAGTTTATGCCGGTTATTACTCGATCAATGAGCCCAGATGGTTCCTGACCACAGTCCTTCCCCATGAACCCATGATCCGACAGGCATACAAAAACATTCTGGAGCTTGTTCTTGCTTATCTGGCACTCATGGCGCTTGCTTTTGGTATCGCGACAGTTCTGTCCCGTTCCATCACAAGCAGGATATCGTCTGTCAGCGAGAGGATGAGTGCCGTGAGGGAAGGACCTCCCTCTCCCATTACGGAGCCTTCCGCCCATGATGAGATCGGTGATCTGATCACTACCTATAATTATATGACGGAAAAGATGAACCGGCTTCTGGAAAAGCAGGCAAAGGATGCGGAGGATCTTCGGATCGCCGAGTTCAACTCGCTGCAGGCCCAGATCAATCCGCATTTTCTCTATAACACCATGGATATGATCAACTGGATGGCTGTGCAGGGGCGCACCGAGGAGATCAGCAGTGCAGTGCAGAAGCTTTCCCGCTTTTACCGTCTTACGCTCAGCCGTAAGAGCACCATGGGCACGATCGCAGAGGAAGCGGAGCATGTCGAAATCTATGTGGAGCTCCAGAATATGCGGTATCACGACAATATTTCGTTCATCTCGGATATCCCTGATGAGCTGAATGAATATGCTATTCCCCGTCTTACGCTGCAGCCTGTCATCGAGAATGCAATACAGCATGGAATTCTGGAGAAGGAATCCAGGGAGGGGACCATCGTACTCACCGGATGGATCGAAGAAAGCGATATCGTTCTTCTGGTTTCCGATGACGGGGTGGGAATTCCCCCGGAGATCCTTTCGAAGATCCTTTCCGGCTCCGGAAAAAGTACCTCCGGAGGGAACAATATTGCGGTGTATAACACGCATCGCCGGCTTCAGCTGCTCTACGGCCCGAAATACGGGCTTCATTACACGAGCACCCCGGGAGAGGGTACGGAGGTTGAGATCCGTATTCCTTTATCGCAGACATAAACAGAAGCAAAAAATTTTACTCTCAATCAAAAAATATTCCAGTTTCCAAAATTATTAAAAAATGATAAAATATTCCCAGAATATTTAAGGAGGGGACATGCTGTGGCGGAATATATTCTTGAGTTAAAAGGCATTACAAAGATTTTCCCCGGCGTCAAGGCGCTGAACAATGTTCAGTTCCAGCTGATACCCGGAGAAGTCCATGCTCTTATGGGAGAGAATGGGGCAGGCAAGTCTACATTTATCAAAGTTATCACAGGTGTGCATAAAGCCGAAGAAGGTGAAATGTACCTGGATGGCCAAAAAGTCGATTTTAAAGGTCCCAGGGATGCGCAGGCAGCAGGTATCGCAGCAGTTTACCAGCATGCGACATCCTATCCGCATCTTACCGTTGCGGAGAATATCTTTATGGGACATGAGATCGTAAAGGGCGGGCGTATCCAGTGGGGAGAAATGAACCGCAGGGCCAACGAGCTGCTGAAAAGGATGAATGCCGAATTTGATTCGACAGCCGAGATGGGAACACTCAGTGTTGCCGAGCAGCAGATGGTAGAGATCGCAAAGTGTCTTTCTACAAATGCAAGGATCATTATCTTTGACGAGCCGACCGCTTCTTTGACAAGGTCGGAGTCGGAAGAGCTTTACAGGATCATCGATCAGCTGAAGGCGGACGGGGTTTCGATCATATTTATCTCTCACCGTTTTGAGGATATGTATCGTGTAGCTTCCAGAGTTACGGTCTTCAGAGATTCTCAGTACATTGGCACTTATGATGTGAACGGCATCACCAACGCCGATCTGATCAAGGCGATGGTCGGACGTGAGATCACCGATCTGTTCCCGAAACCTGAGGTCAAGATCGGAAAAGAGATGCTTCGTGTTGAAAACCTGTCCAGAACCGGCTTTTATAAAGATGTCTCCTTTGAGGTTCATGCAGGTGAGATCGTTGGTATGACAGGACTTGTAGGTGCCGGACGTACCGAGGTTGTCGAGAGTATCTGCGGTATTACACATGCGGATGCAGGAAAAGTTTATCTTGACGGCAAAGAGATCCATGTGAAAAAGCCGTCTGACGCGATGGAGCTTGGTATCATTCTGCTTCCCGAAGACCGTCAGAAGGAAGGTCTGATCATGAGCTGGGGACTCGGACGCAATGTCACACTGCCGACGATCAGCAAATATGCTCATGCCGGTCTTAACGATGAGAAAAAAGAGCGTGAGCTTTCAAAAGATCTTCTGGAGGAAGTAGATACAAAGGCTGTGGATATTTTCCAGCCGGCGAGCTCGCTTTCGGGCGGAAATCAGCAGAAGGTAGTTGTTGCCAAAGCACTCTCACAGGAAATGAAGGTCGTTATCATGGACGAGCCTACAAAGGGTGTTGATGTCGGTGCCAAGGCAGAAATCTATTCTATCATGGGCGATCTTGCACTGAAGGGATATGCGATCATTCTTATCTCGTCCGAAATGCCTGAGATCCTGGGAATGTCGGATCGTATAATTGTCATGTGTAACGGACGCAAGACCGGAGAACTTATGAGAGATGAGGCAACACAGGAGGGAATCCTTGAGCTTGCCATGGAAAAAAGTAAGGAAGGAGGAGCACATTAATGAAAAACAATTCTTCATTAAAGAAAATTACAGGCTCCCGTGAATTTCTGCTTGCGATCATCGTTTTGTTGCTGTTTATCGTTGTTTCTATCCGCAATCCTGCATTCTTTACCTTTGAGTCGGTAACGGGTATGCTGAAGAATAATGCAGTAGCCATGGTCATGGCACTGGGTATGCTTTGTGTTATGCTGGTTGGAGGTATTGATATTTCGATCACTTCAACACTTGCGCTGGCAGGTATGTCGATCGGTATGCTTCTGAAATATAACCATATTTCAAGTACGCTGCTTACCTTTATCATTGCAATGGCGATCGGTCTTGCATGCGGAGCAGTTATAGGCGTCATCATCGCCTATGCGGATGTTCCTCCGATCATCGCTACGATGGGCTTTATGTACATTTATCGTGCCATGGGTTATCTTGTATCACATGGCGGCGAGTGGGCAAGTGCTGCAGCTCTCGGTAAATTTAAAGATTTTGCCACTACCAAGTTCCTTGGTCTGAGCCTTGTTATCTGGATCATTATTATATGCTACGCGATCTTCTTCTATTTTATGAAATGGACCCGCTTAGGACGTAAGATCTATGCAGTAGGTTCCAATGCGGAAGCTGCTCAGGTTTCCGGTATTGACGTAAGAAAGATCAAAATGCTTGTTCATACGATCATGGGCTTCCTGGCAGGCCTTGCCGGCGCACTGCAGGTTTCTGTATACGCATCGGCACAGCCTGATATGCAGCAGGGCGGAGAGATGGATGTTATCGCGGCCTGTGTTATCGGTGGCGTCAGCATGAGCGGCGGACGCGGAACCGTGCTTGGAACACTTCTCGGAGCCTTCATTATGGCAATGATCCCGAAAGCGCTTCCGCTTCTGAGAATCCCTGCTTTGTGGCAGAATATGATCAAGGGTGTTCTGATCCTGATCGTTGTAGTAGTCAATGTTGTGCTTCAGCGTATAGCTGACCGCAATGCACTTAGAGGAAGGGAGATGTAATTATGGCTGGAAAATCCGGAAGAACGATAAATAATGTGCCTCAATCTCCCATAAAGAGCATTATTCTCAGCTGGGAAGGCATTCTGGTGCTTGTACTTGTAGCTGTAAATATCTTTTGCTCGATCTTTTCAGAGTTTTATAATCTGGACAGCCTGCTTCGTCAGATGCCCATTTATCTGGCGGAAGTCTTTCTTATGCTGGCCATGGCATATATCCTTGTCCTGGGAGAAATCGATATCTCGGTAGGCGCTATTGTATGCCTCGCTGCGACAGTGTCCTGTATCGTGTGTAACACCGGAGCTCCGTTTATAGTTGTCGTGCTTTCGGCTCTTGGAGTAGGAGTTGCATGCGGAGCGATCAACGGCTTTATTCTTACAAGCTTTCCGGAGCTGCCTCCGATGATCGTTACGCTGGCAACCCAGATCATCTTCAGAGGTATTGCAGAGATCATTCTTGGAAGCGGCGGATCTATTTCGGCGAATAACACAGAGGGCTTTAAGCTCCTTAGCGGAAAACTCAATTTCGGCGGTGAAGTGAATGCCAGAGGAAGAGTAGTCGGCGGACTTTCTATACCTTATATTCTTTTCCTTGTCATTATCCTTGCAGTGGTCTTCGCGATCATTCTGGGAAAGAGCACTTTTGGACGCCGTGTATATGCAATCGGTACAAACAGGATCACAGCTCATTATTCAGGAATCCATGTACAGAAGATCCGTTTTATCATCTATACGGTTATGGGTCTGATGGCAGGTCTTTGCTCACTGTTCCTGGTATCTACATCCTACGGTGCAAATACAACTACAGGCAACGGCTTTGAGATGGATGCCATCGCCATGGCAGTGTTCGGCGGAATTTCTTCGACAGGCGGTAAAGGAAATCTGGCAGGCGGTATCATTTCTGCATTTATCATCGTGTGCCTCAGAGTTGGTCTTGGCCAGAAAAACGTAAATGCTCAGGTTATTCTTCTTATCCTTGGTGTATTGCTGATCGCAGCGGTTGCTCTTCCGAATATTATCGGAACTATTCGCAATACTCTTAAGAAAAAAGCAGCTTAATAAACGTTTAATCGGGGTTTCCCCATTGTTATAATTGTTTTACGTTTTGTTTTGTTGTATACTGCTATATAGCAGTTGCAAATATCCCCGGAGGTTTCATCCGATGAACATCCGGAGACATTTAACCATTTCATGTATCAAAAGGAGGAAAAAACATGAACAAAAAGGTTATCAGCGCACTTCTTTGTGGCACAATGATCCTTGCTGCTGCTGCACCGGCACTTGCTTCTGAGGATGGAGTTAAGATCGCTCTGGTCGGCAAATCTGCAGGAAATGCTTTCTTCGAGATCGCTGCTTCTTCATTTGTTGAAACAGTTGAGGCAGAAGGCGGCACAGTAGAGGTAGTTTATCCTGAGACAGCTACAGCTGACGCTCAGATCAAGGTTCTTGACAACCTGATCTCTCAGGACTTTGACGCTATCTGCATTTCTGCAAACGATGTTAACGCTCTTCAGGCAAAACTTGAGGAAGCTATGGACGCAGGTATCGCTGTTTCTTCTTTCGACTCTGCTCCGAATGCTGACAGCCGTGAAGTATTCGTAAACCAGGCAGGTACAGTTGCTGTTGGACAGGCTCTGATCGATGCTGTTTATGACATCGCAGGCGGCGAAGGCCAGTTTGCTATTCTTTCCGCTACTTCTCAGGCAGCTAACCAGAATGCATGGATCGATGCTATGAAGAAGATCATGGAAGAAGATGAGAAGTATGCTAACCTTGAGCTGGTAGAGGTTGCTTATGGTGATGACGAGCCGCAGAAATCTACCGATCAGACAGATGCTCTTCTTGCTAACTATCCGGATCTGAAAGTTATCTGCGCTCCGACAACAGTTGGTATCGCAGCAGCTGCTAAATACCTTCAGGACAATGGTTCTGCTACAAAGCTTACCGGCCTTGGACTGCCGTCTGAGATGCTTGAGTACACAGGCGATGACGATGCACATAGCTGCCCGTACTTCTATCTGTGGGATATGCAGGGCCTTGGAAAACTCAGCGCATATGCAACAATCGCTCTTGCTAACGGCGAGATCACAGGCGCTCTTGGCGAAACCTTCACAGCAGGCGACCTTGGTGAGTACACCATCACAGAAGCTGATGACGGCGGCACAGAGATCGTTCTTGGCCTTCCGCTTGAGTTCAACTCTGAGAACATCGAAGAAATGGCTAAGCTGTACTAATTTGTGATCATTATCCATGGATGCATCGTTTTCATAAATGAAGAGTAATGCGTGCATGACTTAAAAGCAGGGGACTGTTCTCGAGGACAGTCCCCTGTTTTTTGCTATATCCGGGAGATAATGTATCCTTGAATAAACGGTTTATATATAGTAAACTCTTAGGTAACTGCTTAGAGAAGCAATTTATCGGAGGACATTATGGTTTCATTTGAAAGTGACTATATAGCAGGCGCGCACCCGGAAGTGTTAAAGCGGCTGGTCGAGACCAACATGGAGAGCCTTTCGGGGTACGGGACAGACCGGTATTGCGAGAGCGCAAAGGAGAAGATCAGGCAGGCCTGTGGGCTTCCCGAGGCACAGGTAGAGTTCCTCGTCGGGGGTACGCAGACGAACTCGGTGATCATCTCGACGATGCTTGCGGATTACGAGGGCGTCATTGCGGCGAAGACCGGACACATCAGTACGCATGAGGCGGGGGCGATCGAATACACCGGGCATGAAGTACTGGAGCTTCCGCAGAAGGGCGGGAAGATCCGGGCGGAGGATCTGGAAAGATTTCTACGCGATTTTTATGCGGACGGCAACCATGAGCATATGACCTTCCCTGGGATGGTCTATATTTCTCATCCGACCGAGTACGGGACACTGTACAGCAGACAGGAACTGGAATCGATCTCCGCGATCTGCCGTGAATTTCAGATTCCTCTGTTCCTGGACGGGGCGAGGCTCGGTTATGGGCTGATGAGTAAAGCTACGGACCTTTCGCTCCCCGAGATCGCAAAGCTCTGTGATGTGTTCTATATCGGAGGAACAAAGGTTGGTGCTTTGTGCGGAGAGGCGGTAGTCTTTACAAAGAACAACAGGCCTAAGCACTTTATGACTTCTGTAAAAAAGAGGGGAGCGCTTCTGGCAAAAGGAAGGCTGCTCGGAATT